>NZ_FR885298.1:46348-69922 GCF_000436315.1 Parabacteroides sp. CAG:2
CGTTCGTAACACCGAGAACGGAAGAGAATCCCAATTCCACCGTTAAGTCGGCATGATTCGCCTTATTACCAGAGATACCAATCTGTTTCTTTCCCTTTTCCGTCACATAGTTTATACGTCCACTAATACCATATTCCGGATAATTGCTTTTAGCGGCGATTTGCTTTAGCATATCCAAGTCGAGCGCCATCATCTGCCCCATTCCGACATGCCGTAAAGGTTGACGTACGGAAATCCGTAAATCCGACATCGGAATACTATCAGCATACCATTCCTTTATCTCATAATGAGGGGTGACCAACTCATATTCCTCCCCATCGGGGAACGTATATTTTTGGGAAGTAGTAGAAATCTTAACCCTTCCCTCCGGTTTCGTTCCGTATACCGCTTGATCATGTAGTACCCGGCCGTAATCTTGAAAATAGCCGCCACTTTTACGTGATATATAAATAAGCATGGATGAGAAGCCGGGGCCGGAACCTCCATCGGCTATAGCCGGACGGGTCCGCCCGGTACTTTTATGACAAGAACCGCAAGAATATCCGGCATAAAGCGGCCCTAGTCCTCCACCATCCACATTCTCAACACCGCGAGCATCGTCGTACAATCCATCACCACGATTAAATCGCGTCTCTAATTCGCCCGTAACCCAGTTTGCCTGCGTATCGTACGCATCCGGGGCATTGGAGAAAATGGTTGAGATACCCGCGGACAATTCCTTCTCGGAAGCTACCTGCCCATTGGGTTTCTTAACCTGCCAATTTTCCAAGTCCTCGGATTCGCAACTACACAGCAGACTACCGGATAAAGCGAATAATAGAAGTAATCTTCGTTTCATCGTATCGGCTTGTCCGATTAGTTCGTGAACTTAGACTTAACAACGCCCAAACCTGTCGTTAAATCAGCGCAAGCTTCTGTAGCCGTATTGATATGCTCCGTATCCCCTAGATTGTTACGGAAAGGATAGCCGATCGCATTGATAGCGTCGATTGTCTTATCAATTTGAACTACCATCAAACTATCCAACGTAGGATTAATCATTTTAGTCAACGCATGCAAGCTACTCTCGGAAGCGGATTCCTCATCCAAATCACGACCGCCGAAATAAGCGTTCTTGATACTTACGATATTGTTCTTATAGTCGTCCAAGGAATTCCAGCTATACCAAGACTCTACAGCCAAGACACCGGGGTTATTCGGGTCAGTAGCGTCTTTATTACTTCCATTCCATGCGGTCACCGGGTCAGTTATCTTAGCGGAACCTACTTCATTGGAGATTCCGGCCATACCATTATTTCCATTCAGCATAAGCTCAATCGCCTGATAAACATTACCAATGGAATAGGCAGAACCGTCATGTTTCTTCATAGCCTCCGCATAAGAAGAAGGGACATCCGAAGTTCCTAAGCCTTTCAACCAACCATTGTATAAGTCTTGAGTATCAGATAACATACGTTCGGACACTAACTTCAAATACTCCAATTCATTCTTTGCGAACGGGCTTGTTTCCAGATCACGAGGCTCGCCGTCTAAGAATAACATCTTTTCCGCCGTATGGAATCCACGTAAATTTTGAGGACCATCTTCCGCGTCTTCGTCTACAGCTCCTGAAATCTTGCTGAATTCTCCTGTAGCTATAATCTCCTCTATACCGTTCTTATCCAAAGGCCAGCTATCCAAGCTCGGGTCGAGCTGTGCCAAATCCGCCACACCGAACAAGAATGCCTCACTTTGTTCCCAAGGTACACGAACCGCACGCCAAGCGTCGCAGGCATCCGCTAAATCATTCTTAGAACCAGACGCGATGAACTTGTCTACCGCATTTTTATAGGCAGTCATCTTTGTCAACATATCCTTATAGGTAGGCAAAGCTACCTCATCAACGAAAGTAGCGACAACCGCACTCATCTGATCTTCTGTTGGTTTTGCACCCGAATCCGCAGGAAGATTCTTAAAGTCATAAGTTACAACATCGGGGTCCTTGCCCGGATCATCGTTGTCTCCACAAGAAGTGAAGCTCAAAGCCACACCCATCAACATCATGGGTAATAAAAGTACTTTTTTCATATTCTTACATATATATTTGTTAATAGTCTATTATCTTGATAAGAACCAGCCGATATAAGCGATACCGACAGAAACCATATTCTGGCTATTATAATCACCCTTACCTACAATACGGTGCGCATAATCCGCCTTTACGACCAGATTAGGCAATGCGTAATAGTTAAGGCCAGCCGTAATCACGCTCTTTTGAAGACGTCTATCCGCCAGTTTATTACTGCCTTTTTCTACGGATTGCATCGGATTATAATATTCGTAGCGAACGAAAGGATAAATTCTAGGGGCTTTCCGACTAAAGAAGGAACCTACATTATAGCCAACCTCAGCCGCATAACTGACAGCGGTCTCCGCCACGGTTGAATTAGGATATCCGGAAGCTGAAGATGAGTTATTGTTTACCTTCGTCAGAGCGTTGCTGTTGCCCAGATGGCCGTAAACGATATTACCTCTGGCGATCAAATTATTGTTCGGACTTTTATATTGAGCGTCCGCCGTCACGATGGTAAGCGGATATTTCTCACCTTGGTTACGCAGCGGTTTGCTACTATTCTTAGAGGGTTGGTTATAATAAAAAGAAGCGCCCACACGTAAGCCTTTAAATTTCTTCACTCCATTATAGTTGACACGAGCCACAAAGGCAGGATGCGTAAATTGAGTTTCCTCGAAAGCGCCTTGCGTACCTTTGCCAACCCAGTTCTCCATACGGAAACCTTGTGGGTCCAGACCGGAAACGACTTGTAACTCGTAATCGAAATTTCCTAAATCGCCAAATAGAGCCACACCCGTCTCATGCCAAGTAGAAGGTAATATGGTAGTCTCTCCTTCCGGGCGATATACACCAAAAAAGTTCAAGGGTTCATGATGTGCGTTGGTCAAGCCTACCGGTACGATCATATGTCCAAAACGGAAGTTTAAATGCTTGTTCATCAGATAAGAGATATGGAACTGCTCCAAGGCAACCTCGCCACCTTTCTCGATCTCGGTCTCATATTCTCCATTCTCCTCGTACCACTCCACTTCCCGTGCGGCGCCTGTTCCTCCATACTCAAACTCAATCTCGGAACTCAGTACCCATTTGGGAGAGAACTTATAATCAAAAGCTAAAATAAAACGAGGGATAGAGACAGTAGCCCGATTCATATGTGATGTACCTTGAGGTGTCACCCAATTCCAGTCATAATCCATATAACTGGCAGCCATCTCACCATATCCTCCAAAACGGAATTTAGAAAAACCGTCGGCATACATCTCCGATGCCTTTACGGTAGAGCTCATATTACTCTCTTGAGCATGTAGAGCGGTAAAGGAAAGTAATCCAATCGCTAATAAATTTGTTAACGTTCTCATTGCGTTTTATAATTTTTGGCAAAATTACAGGGGCTGAGAATTTGCTACAATCGCCCGAAGTAGGTAAAATGAGACCCTAATTACCTACTCATAGGTATCCCGGAAGAATATTTTCAAGACGTCATACCGAATAGGCCCCATTATTGACCCGCAAGACAACTTGATAGTTAATTTTGGAAAATACGGTTTTGTATTATTTCAGAGGTAAGCGTTAGTTATTACAAGCGAGAAGATCATTAGTTCTAAAAATCGATCTCCATGAAAAGATATATAACAATTAATAGGTATGAGCTCTCCTTTTTTACATATATATAGGTATTGCGCACCCTTATAGGCCGACGTATCTTTGCAATGTCAAAAAGAATGTAACACTATTAGTATATCGCAAACCAAAGCCTTCTGCTAATTTTATGTAAGCATATAAGATGATTAACACCGTAGTGTCGGGAAGTTTTTATTGGTTATTTCCGGCATCACATAAAAAGGGCCTCCCTGTGAAGAGAGGCTCTTTTTGTGTTCAGCTATCCGGCTCATTGATGATGTATTGATAGAGATCCGAGTCTCCGGCCTTATTCATGATCTTATGCTTTTCCAGCTGAAATTTTAACTGGTCTAAACCGAGAGGGCCGAATCCCGGAATCTTCAACAAAGAATCGAGCCCTTTCTTCCTAGCGTAGCGCAATAGGTCCTCCATAGTTTCCAGCTCCAATTTTTGGAGGCATTTACGGATGTAGGGAGACAGGGTTAGGCTTGTGACCGGTAGGGAGATCCGTCTGGCCGCATCCGTGGGGATATCGAACGACGATTTCGGAGCATCGAGACTCAAGCCACTTTTGAGGACTGCTTTATAGAGCGTTCTCAGCTCATATTCCATGTTTCGCTTCTCAAGTCGCAGGCGCTCTATCTCTAGGTCTTGACAGCTGATCGTTTTCTTATATTCGGCTAAGAATCCGGTGTTTTCCTGCAAGCGGAGTACTATGTTCTTATATCGGTAGCACATCCTATCGTAAGATATATCGCAGCGTTTGGCTACGTCCAGTATTTTTGCCCCAGAGGTTATTTCCGTGAATATATACCGATCTTGCTTATCATCTATAAATGTGGATAGTTCGGCGATAATTTGTTTAAGTAGGGGAGAGATGTTCTTTAAGGATCGTAGGCAGAAAAGGTAATCGTCGTACTGGGCGATAATCTCGTCGGCTTCCTCCTCCTTGTCTTGAATGACCAGTTGCAAGTATAGTTTTTGAATCCCTAGATGTTCGATATGGGCAATGAAATCACGTAGGTTCTCAGGATCTACCATACGTGTACCGGTTCTCGTATGGAAAGAGGTTATCTTTCGGGATTTTACCCAATCTTCAATCTCCTCGTACGGGAAACCGGTAATACGGGCGGCTTCTTCTATGGATATGAGTTCTGGCATAAGCATAAGATTGTATTACGAATAAAGTTGTTTTTGTTTAGTTAAAATGCGGAATTTGGAACCGACCAATAACGGTAAGTAGATCAGGTATTCTTTTCGCATCTCAATTAAGAAATAAGAGCCATCATGGGACACTCCCGTAATGTCACTATATCTCCGCACGATACCATGTATCTGGAATTCCCTCTCATTACAATAAAACCCTAACTCTGGAAAATACTTGCTGAAACAAGCGGAGTAGTAAATAAAGAGATTCTGGATCTCATCAATATCACAAGCGTCCATAAGCCATTCACTTTACATAATTAATTATTAGATTTACAAGATCCGGACATGTTTTAGAAAAGATGTCCTTCGTAAAGACGGGCGCTATATGGCTTTTGTTAAGTAGTGGTCCTTTCATTAAGATATAAGGAAAGGGCGCAGACTGAACATTTACATGATTGAAGGTTCGGCAAAGACCCAACTCCCAGTAAAGTCAGCCACACGCCCCCTTTATCTATATACAATAACATACCTCTACTACCTACGGCAGCATAGATAACACGTATAGTCGGTAAAGGGTTGCGGGGCCTTCTTTGTCCATTGGGAATTGTAAGAAAATTTTGCCGATTTTCAATCAATGGAACAAATATCACTCGCAACACGAGGCTCTTAACTTAAAAGCCTTTTCTTGTCGCAAATATACGTATTAATAATATTTCAACCTAAGATAATCCATATGTTTTTTAGTTTATCATTGTTTGATACCTATTATTTGCTTTGACTTATCCAGTCATGCAAATGTATAATATTTTATTTGATTTCCACCCCCCAATGCCTCACTTTCAAAGTAAGCTAGCTTCGTTGGCAAAGTAAGTTAATTAAAATACCGAAGTAAGTTAACTTACTTTGCCAACGAAGTTAACTTACTTTTTTCGCCCAATTTTGTCTCCAGTTGTAGAGACGCAGCGTGCTGCGTCTCATCCCCTCAAAATGGTAACTTAAAATAATACGCCAATAACCACCAAAGTCTGCGCCTTCACGAGACAATATACCCATAGAACGCAATTTTGCGATTTGTTTTTCTACAGCACGGAAACTTATACCTAATTTTATAAGCCATAGCTTCGGCTGACATAGAAAGGTCGGAAATGACAAGGTCGATGATCTTCTGTGCTGTTCTACCTATATTTTTAGGCTTATCCGCAGTGTCTCCGAACTCACTCTCCGAACTTTTATGGGACTCTCCGAACCTTCTCTCCGAACTTTTCTTCATTTACAAGAATGTTCGCTGGCATCCACTTGGGTAGGAAGTGAATCCCATATCATGTGCATACCCTTCAATATCAATGAAAGAAGTTGTTGAGAATTACATTCTACACTTTCATTACCCACTCTTGTATAGGCAGTGCGTGTTCCGTCTTGGTAATAATAATATACAATAAGGTATACAAATGGCACAAATATATAAATTGTTTAATATCAACACCTTAAAAGCACGATTGTGATTTTTGAAAAACACGTACGTGTTTCTGTAAAAAGTCGTACATGTTTTTCGGGAAACACGTACGACTTTTTACAGCATTATACGATAAGGAGCAAGAGCGTACATGAAAATATACGATAAGCCCCCCTTTTAACCAGAGCCAAAAAGCATTTCTTCCTAAGCTCCATCTCATAGATATTTTGGTGTGGTTACCCTTATTCTGAAATAATTTGGTTATTTTTGTATATAATTCAATTAATGTCCATAGAACATGCCATGAATAAGAAATCGCAGATACACAACAAGAACATCTAAATAATAAACAACATGAAATCAACACTTATCGTAGGGATCGGTGCCTCGCTTCTTACAGCCGGTATCGCAAAAGCCCAACAGAGACAAGACATTACACCTAGAACGCCAAACGTATTGTTCATCTATGCGGATGACTTGGGATATGGAGACTTGGAATGCTACGACGGCACGCAAGTGAAAACCCCGAATATCAACCGGCTCGCCAAGAACGGTATCCGCTTCACCAACGCTCACGCGACCGCCTCTACCAGTACGCCCTCCCGATATTCCATGCTAACCGGAGAGTACGCATGGCGCCGCCCGGGAACGGACATCGCCGCGGGAAACGCCGGAATGATCATACGACCGGAGCGTTATACGATAGCCGATATGTTCAAGAACGCAGGATACGCCACGGCCGCTATCGGCAAATGGCACCTTGGCCTAGGAGACAAAGCGGGAGAGCAAGACTGGAACGCCCCACTCCCCACCGCCCTTGGCGATCTGGGATTTGATTATTCCTATATCATGGCGGCGACGGCAGACCGCGTCCCCTGCGTATTCATCGAGAACGGGCAGGTGGCGAACTACGATCCGGATGCCCCGATCTATGTCAGTTACCAGCAGAACTTTCCCGGAGAGCCGACCGGAAAAGATAATCCGGAATTATTATACAACCAGAAGCCTAGTTTCGGGCACGACCAATCCATCGTAAACGGAATCAGCCGTATCGGTTACATGAAAGGTGGCGGCAAGGCGCTTTGGAAAGACGAGAATATCGCCGATTCTATCGTGACACACGCCATCGATTTTATCAAGGAGAATAAAGAGAAGCCTTTCTTCATGTATTTCGCCACGAACGACGTGCATGTACCCCGCTTCCCGCACGACCGTTTCCGGGGAAAGAACCCGATGGGCGTGAGGGGCGACGCTATCGAGCAATTCGACTGGAGCGTAGGCCAATTGATGAAAACATTGGATGAGATGGGATTGACGGAAAACACCTTGATCATCTTGTCAAGCGATAACGGACCTGTCGTAGATGATGGTTACGCGGACCGGGCCGTGGAGCTACTAGGCGATCATAAACCCGCCGGACCGCTTAGAGGTAATAAATACAGTGCCTTCGAAGGGGGAACCCGTATCCCGGCTATCGTACATTGGCCAAAGGAGATCAAGCAAGCCGCCGTATCAGATGCGCTAGTGAGCCAGATCGACTGGTTCGCCTCCCTTGCCTCACTGACGAATTCCCGTCTTCCGGAAGGAAGCGCGCCGGATAGCTATGATTATCTGGATACTTGGATCGGGAAAAGCAAGGAAGACCGCCCGTGGGTAATTGAGCAAGCGCTTAATAAGGCACTTTCCGTCCGTACGAAAGATTGGAAATATATCGAGCCGAGCGTAGGTTCCGCTATCATGGAATATGAGAAGATTGAGACCGGATATTCCCCCGAGCCTCAGTTATACGACATGACGAAGGTCTACGAGGAAGGAAACAAGGCCTTGCAACATCCGGAGATCGTTTTCCAATTGCAGGGAATCTTAAAAGGAGTTCGGGATCACACAATCAAGGCTAAATAATGGAAAGAAGAAACTTCATTAAATCATCCCTCGGAATCGGTCTGGGTGCGACACTTCCGGGGATGACGCATAGCAAAAGCGGGAAAGAGGCAGAGACCGCCGTCTCTCCCGCCATGCCCGTAAAGAGCGGTAAGCCGCATATCATCCTGATCATGACCGATCAACAACGGGGCGACGCCCTCGGCTGCATGGGAAACAAGGCGGTGATCTCACCGAATATCGACCGGCTGGCGCAAGAAGGCTCGTTGTTCGTGAGCGGATATTCCTCCGCTCCAAGTAGTACTCCGGGACGGGCCGGTTTATTGACCGGGATGTCTCCTTGGCATCATGGTATGCTGGGATACGGACGCATGGCCTTGAAGTATCGTTACGAGATGCCTCAGATGATGCGGAATCTGGGGTATTATACCTTCGGGATCGGTAAGATGCATTGGTTTCCGCAGAAAGCACTTCACGGATTCCACGCGACCTTGATCGACGAGAGTGGCCGGGTGGAAAGTCCCGATTTCATCAGCGATTACCGGGAATGGTTTCAATTGCAGGCACCCGGCAAAGACCCGGATCTTACGGGTATCGGCTGGAACGACCATGCCGCCGGTGTCTATAAGTTAGACGAACGGCTTCATCCTACGGCTTGGACCGGACAGACCGCTTGCGAGTTGATCCGGAACTACGACAACGACAAGCCCTTATTCCTCAAGGTATCATTCGCCCGCCCGCATAGTCCTTATGATCCGCCTCAACGTTATCTGGATATGTATAAGGACGCGGATATCCCAAAACCCCATATAGGAGATTGGTGCGGACAATACGCCGAGCCGAAAGATCCTCGCCAAGGAGCATCAGATGCCCCATTCGGTAATTTCGGGGATGCGTATACCATAAACTCCCGTCGCCATTATTACGCCAATATCACCTTTATCGACGATCAAGTAGGGCAAATCATCCAGACCCTAAAAGACAAAGGTATGTACGACAATGCCCTGATTTGTTTCACGGCGGATCATGGCGATATGTTGGGCGATCATTATCATTGGCGGAAAACCTATCCGTACGAGGGTTCGGCCCATATTCCTTATATCGTAAAATGGCCCGCCGGTATATCCAAATCCATACCGGACGGAAGCAGCATAGAACAACCTGTAGAACTGAGAGACTTCTTGCCTACCTTTATCGATATCGCCGGCGGGTCGGTTCCTCCCGATATGGACGGGCGGTCTTTACTTAAGCTGATCCAAGGCCAGCAGGAACAATGGCGCCCCTATATAGACATGGAGCATGCCACTTGCTATAGCGACGATAATTACTGGGCAGCCCTTACCGATGGGAAGATTAAGTATATCTGGAATTTCCACAACGGAAGCGAGCAGTTGTTCGATTTACGGGAAGACCCGGGAGAGACACATAACCTTAGTGAGGACGCAGCCTATCAGAATAAGTTGTCCGAACTACGCAAGATGATGGTAGAGCATCTGTCCGAGCGAGGAGATTCATTCGTGAAAGACGGTAAATTGATGACTCTCGATACGACCCTATTGTACAGTCCCAATTTCCCGAAATAAGGGACGAGCGAGCCTCGTCCCTACAGTATCTTACGTTTTTTACCTTTTTTTTATCGCGGAATGGATGTATCTTTGCCCGAGAAACTAGAAGAGACTCAACTTAATGCTAGGAATCGTTAGTAAAGGAATCATTATAGGTGTATTGGTTTCGGCCCCCATGGGCCCCATCGGTATGCTCTGTATACAAAGAACACTAAATAAAGGACGTTGGCACGGGTTCGTCACCGGATTAGGGGCCGCTCTATCCGACGTGATTTATGCGGCACTGACTTGTCTGGGCATGGGAGTTGTGGTCAACTTCGTGGAGGCGAACCAAGCGCCCCTGCAATTGATCGGAAGTATCGTTCTCGGCATTTTCGGGTATTATATCTTCCAAAGCAACCCGACTAGGAACCTAAAGAAACACCGAGAAAAAAAATTATCGTTCACCCAAGACTTTATTACAGCTTTTCTACTTACCTTTAGCAACGTGTTAATCGTCTTGCTCTATATCGGATTATTCGCCCGGTTTGGTTTCGTGCTGCCTGAACATGCGTTTTGGCTGCTGGTATTGGGCATTGTTTGCATAGGGTTAGGGGCCGTTCTTTGGTGGTTCGGCATAACATATATTATTGGAAAACTGAGAAAATGGTTCAACGTTAGAGGTATTTGGTTACTGAACCGGATCGTGGGCTCTGTCATTATCGTATTGTCTATTATCGGTGCCCTATCGGTTTTATTGACCTCCTACTTACAATGGCCTTTACTTCAAATCTATAGTTAAAATGAAAAGACTGAAAGTTCCTGTTATCCCCGTTCTGGATGTACTCGATATAACATCCATAGAACCGATTCTTGAGGTGCAATCCCAACGTGAGTTCCTCACCCATGCCAATTGGCATGAGTATCCATATAAGCCGATCACCGCTTTTAATATAGCTCGGACAGAGAAAAATCTATATATACGATATAGCGTGCAGGGTAATTCGCTAAAGGCGTCTTATGAGATGGACAATTCCTCGGTCCATAAGGATAGTTGCGTGGAGTTCTTCATGAAAAAGGAAGGTGACTCGCATTATATGAATTTCGAGTTTAATTGTATCGGGACTTGCGATGCCGCCCGCCGTACCTCACGGGATATCAAGACGTCGCTTTCGCAAGAAGAGTATAAAAGCATCATAAGACTCCCATCCGTGAGAAGAAGGGCATTCGAGGAGATTAAAGGTATTCATACATGGAACTTGATCGTAGTCATACCACTCAAGTTGATGGGGTTAGATCCTAGTAATCTGCCGGAGAAAATACTAGGGAACTTCTATAAATGCGCCGATGAGACAATGAATCCGCATTTCGTAAGTTGGAGTCCGATCGACCTTCCCGAGCCTAATTTCCATTGTCCTGAATTCTTCGGGGAGATCTACCTGTAGTATAGACGTAGCGTGCTGCATGCAGCACGCTACGTCTATACAGGCAAGCCTATGGCTATTTATTATTCTTACCTAGTTTCAGCTCAATGACGAACGCTATTATCAAGCCGATTCCCCCGAACAAAAGAACCGAAGCCCCATAAGCCGTACCCGCTACCTCATGCCTGTACCAACCATCATCATAATAAGAATTTGTCGCCATACACATATTAATAATAAAGCCTACCAACAAACCTAATCCGATTCCCGCCAAAAGACACCCGGCCTTTAAGCTACTGAACGAGAAGTTTCGCATGTAGTTAGGCAGTCCCAATTTGCCATCGAAAGCAGAGGCATCCAGTTTATCACCGATCTTCTCGATAATCGCCAAACGTTCTCTCCTACGAACAAACAACTCAAATAATCCGTAAATACCTGCACAAACGATTCCGACAACTAGCGGAACAGAAATAAAATCCATCATAACTGTATAATTTTAATTGATTCATTCATCTTGTTTGCTAATTTGACGCAACAGTTTCCCATAGGTTACACCTCCGGGCTGAAAAATATTTTTTATTTTTGTTACCGCAAGTTGTAACCTATTTACCCGGCTTGCGTCCATTAAGTACAATGGAATTGTATACCGATACATATTACATACAAAGGATACAAGCGGGGGACGTGGCATGTTTCGCTTGCCTTTTGGACAAGTATAGCCGTCCGATTCACTCGTTGATCCTCAAAGTGGTACGAAGCCAAGAGGAGGCTGAGGAGTTGGCGCAAGATACGTTTATGAAGGTATTCAAAAACCTAGCCTCATTCAAAGGGGATTGTAGTTTCTCCACATGGATTTACCGGATCGCCTATAACACGGCGATATCATCGGTCAGGAAGAAGAGATATGAGTTTCTAGCGATTGAGGAGACTACACTTGAAAACGTATCGGAGGAGGAGGTCACGAACCTGTTCGGACAAACCGAATCCACGGAACAGGTTCAAAGATTGGAAGTCGCCCTTGAACAACTTCTACCGGACGAACGGGCCTTGATCTTGCTCTTTTATTGGAAAGAAAAGACAATAGAAGAACTGGTCTCTATCACCGGCTTGACCGCCTCGAATATTAAAGTCAAGCTACATCGCATCCGAAAAAAATTATTTGTATTATTAAAAGGAATGGATCATGAGTAAGATAAACACAAATAAGGAACAACCCGGTTTATTTGGGGATTTATTCAAACGCATACCGGAGGAGGAGCTTCCCGCCTCGTTCCGTTCGAACGTAATGCGACAAATCATGCTTGAGTCCGCAAAGGCGAAGAAACGCAATGAACGATTCACCCTAGTAGCGGCGATCGTGGCATCGCTTATCATGATTTCCCTCGCAGCCGTATCTTTCGTATATATGGAGATACCCAAGATAGCCCTCCCGATGATAAGCACATCGGCTTTGGCTTTCTATTTATATATAGGAGCCATCACGCTCATTCTTCTATTTGTGGATTATAAATTGAGGAATCTATTTCACAAGAAAGGATAAGCACGAAGCGAGCTCCGTCCGTATACGAGGAATCTATGGACAAGGAACCATTCAGCCGCTCGGCGATCAAAAGACAGATAGAAAGTCCTAAACCCGCACCGGGTTTGTAATCATCCAGCTTCTCAAAGCGATTGAATACCGCAGCTTGTTTTTCAAGGGGAATACCGGCACCCGTATCCGTAACGGCTATGTATACCTTTTCCCGATCCGGCGCAAGTTGGAACGATAGGTTAATCTCACCTTTCTCCGTAAATTTAGCGGCGTTTGTCAACAGGTTTGTCAACAGTTGTTGCAGGCGCAGATTATCTACATGTACCACGATTGGTTCCCCAGCGGGAGAAAAAGTCAATTTAACCCTATCCGGCATCCGGTAGCGCACACTCTCCAATGCCATTTGGCAACACTCCAAAAGCGGATAATCCTTGATATTGAAATGAAGGTCTCCGGTCTCCATCCGGGATAAATCCAATACATCGTTTACCAGATTCAACATCAAATCCGTATTATTCCGGATGATAGACGAATATTCCTCCCGCTCTTTCGCATCGGTAGAAGGTTCCACCAGCAAACTGGAGAAACCTACGATCGCATTTAACGGGGTCCGGATCTCATGGCTCATATTAGCGAGAAAAGCACTTTTCATCAGGCTGGCCTCTTCCGCACGGGTTTTCTCCTTCATCAATCGTCTTTGGGATTCCAAAAGCAAGTCTTTCTCTCGCTGTAATTGGTTTTTCAAGGATCGTAGATGGCGGTAGTATAAAAACGAGATATAGAGGAGGATCGATAACACGACCGATATGGATAGGATAAAGATCAACAAATCTTGTTTCCGGGCGATACGTCGCCCGGCCTCCTCCAACTCTGTTTCTTTCAATTCCTTTTCGTGCAACTCATGCAAGGTCCGCAATTGATTTACCTGCCGAAGAAAAGAAGTTCCCCGCCTTTTCGTCAGCGTTCTATAAAGTTCATCATATAGAGCCATAACCTCCTCGAGTCGGCCCTGCTCCTTTAAGATATCCGCCTTGAACTGAATATCTTCGGGTAATCGCTCTGTCTCCAACACTTCATTTATATAACGCAGTGCCAACGGGATATCTCCAGCCGCCTTATAATAACGAGCCTTAACCGCTAGATAAGTATTGATCGCATAGTCCTCCTCTACCAAACTATTGCCGACATAGGAAGAGGCTTTATCCAACGCTTTCTTGGCATTTGCCAAATCTCCTTTCGAAAGATAAAAGCTCGTGTAAAAAGAATAAAGCAGCCAATACTCCCGCTCTAGTAGCAAAACATCACCTTTTTCTTGATTAATCTCATATTGCTCATCCAGCAGGGCTTTATATTGTTCCAAGATTCGTTCCGTCAACGTATATTGTTTCGTTCGGACACTACTTTCCAATTGATAAGAAGTTAACCGGATTTTAGTATCCATGATATCGGGAACATCTTTTATATCCTTCAATAAATCCAAACCTTCCTGAAAAGAGACTACGGCATCGCTATCCCTACGGATACGTTGGTAAATCAGCCCTAAAGTCTCCGAACAGCGAAGCAAGCCGTATTTATGATTCAGATTGCTCGCCAACCGATACAGATCCATCGCCTCACTCATTGCCAACTCATAATTCCCTAGCCAAAGGAGATCTTGACTGGAATAACTCTTCACCTCAAACAAGACATACGGATATTCATGGCGGGCCTTCGCCATAGAATCTACGATATTACAGCAATAGACCAAACTATCACGCTTAGACTGATTGTAATAATACTCGGCCATACCTTTCAATCCCCTATATGCGATAGATATGGAATCCACCGCCATCGCGTTCTCATAAAGACGTTGATAATAATCTTTCATTTTGGGCTCTTGCCGATAAAGCAAAGCCAACCGCTGCAATATGGGTAAAGTAGACGCTATCGTCGGGCAGCCCGGTAATACCCTCTCCAAGCTGTCGATCTCTGTTAAACGATCCTTGCCGGGAGGAGGCGTGGAAGATTTCATCGAGCCGCAAAATACAAGGGAGATCATAATAACCACCCCTATACGTATGGATATCCCGTTATCGAATAGATTCATCAGCCTCATATAGGGGTTTCAATTAAATTCGTTGGATGTATAAAGACAAACCGGGCACCGCCCTTATAAGAGACATCTACGGATAAAGAACCTTTAAGCTGTTCCGAGATGATCTGGCAAACAGAAAGTCCCAAACCGGTACCTTGAACAAAGTCGTCTAATTTCTCAAAACGCTCGAATATCTTCTTACACTTATCCTCAGGGATTCCACAGCCCGTATCCGTAACGAAGAAACGAACCTCACCTTTGCTCTCATCCACGGCAAATGAGAGATTAATCTCTCCCTCGGAAGTGAATTTAGCGGCATTCGACAACAAATTTGTCAACAACTGCTGCAAACGCAAGGCATCCGTTTTTAAAGTATAAGATTCTGGCGAGGAAGTAAACGTCAATCGAACCCCGGGTTTTACACGATGACGAATCGAATCCAACACTTTCTGACAACAAGAAACCAGATCATTAGGCTTAACGCTGAACTTGATCTTGCCGGATTCCAGACGGGATAAATCCAGAACATCATTCACCAGATTCAACAGCAACTCCGAACTATGATTTACCTCCCCGGCAAACTCAATCTTTTCCTCCTCACTATATTCGCTAATCGCTAATAATTCAGAGAATCCGACAATAGCATTCAACGGCGTACGTATCTCATGGCTGATACTAGCGATAAAGGCACTTTTCTTCTTGTTCGCCGCCTCCGCCTCTTTCGCCACGACACGAAGCTGCTTCTCCGAAGCGATCAAGGAGTCTTTCTCTTGAAGCAACTCATTTTTCAATCGCTTGGTATGCATATAAATACGCCATAATATATAAAGTAAGCCCGTCAAGACCAATAGAAGACCGATAGATACAGCGATCTGCCTCTGCTTCAAAACTTCTTGCTCTGATCTCAACTTCAACTCTCGATCTTGCTTTTCCAAATCATTCAAGTCATTCAGGATGCGGAGTTGTTCGATCTGCCGGTCAAAAGCTTCCGTATTGATCATTTCCGTCTTATTAATGATCTCCTCATAGATAGCGATCGCCTCTCGCAATTGACCGGACGATTGCAAGACCGCCTTCTTCATCTCCAACTTATCCAGATCACGGTTGATTTTTAAAGCCAGATTGACGGCGGACAACGCATGCCTATAATCTTTCTTCTTCCAATAATAAAATGATTTTGTCCGGAGATATTGAGCCTCCACCCTATTCCCAAAAGAACTATCCAAATAAGCGGTTGCCTTATCCAGATACGTCTGTGCCTTTTGCAAATTCCCTTTCATGGTACATAGCTCGCAGAAATAACAATTTACCAAACAACGATAACGATCTACCGGGAAAATCGTCCCTTCTCGATCATACCTCCTCTCCAATGAATCCAATAAAAACTCATACTGTTTCAAAAGCGCCCCCGACTCGGACAAACGTCCTAATAGCAGGGTAATAACGACTCAAGCCAGCCATCGCATCGTATACGATCCCGATGGAATCCAAAGGCATCGCGATATCGATTATCTCTTTCAACGCTGGTACCTCCTCCGGCAATTGCCAGTACAAGCCGATTAATTCTTTAAGAAGGGGTATCTTATCCTGAGGTTTTTGGATACGTGATAAAGATTGGCGTATGCTATCCGCACGAAATTTACTCACGGCATTCTGCGCACTTGTGCCCACCGCAAACAAAATCCACACTATTCCTATAAAAGTATTGACGCTGGACTTTCTTAAAAATCCTCTACTCATTGATTTATCGCTTACAATTCGCAAACTTACAAAATAAATATCAATAAAAATCAACAGTTTTCCGTAATTACAGCCAACACGACCCAAATGAATGTTTTTACCCCTCAAAACTCTTGTCAATCAGAAAAAAAGCATTACCTTTGCCCCGATTTTTGAGAGATGACAACATAAAGTCTAACTTACTAATTAAAACAAACTTAGTATTAACAATTAAAGAATGGAAAATTTAAAAAACATCCAGCCAGTTGAAGATTTCAACTGGGACGCTTTCGAGCAAGGCGAGACTTACACCGAAGTAAGCAAGGACGATCTTGTAAAAACGTATGACGAGACCCTGAACACGGTAAAAGACAAAGAAGTGGTTATGGGTACCGTTACTTCTATGAACAAACGTGAGGTTGTTGTAAACATCGGTTTCAAATCTGACGGTGTTGTTCCTATGTCCGAGTTCCGTTATAACCCGGATTTAAAGATTGGTGACGAGGTAGAGGTTTACATCGAGAGCCAAGAAGACAAAAAAGGACAATTGATCCTTTCACACAAGAAAGCACGCGCTACACGTTCTTGGGATCGTGTTAACGAGGCTCTTGAAAAAGACGAAATTATCAAAGGTTACATCAAATGTCGTACGAAGGGCGGTATGATCGTTGACGTATTCGGTATCGAAGCGTTCTTGCCGGGTTCTCAGATCGATGTGAAGCCGATCCGCGACTACGATGTATTTGTAGGTAAGACTATGGAATTCAAGATTGTTAAGATCAATCAAGAATTCAAGAATGTTGTTGTATCTCACAAGGCTCTTATCGAGGCTGAGTTGGAACAACAGAAGAAAGATATCATCTCCAAATTGGAGAAAGGACAGGTATTGGAAGGAACTGTCAAGAACATCACTTCTTACGGTGTATTCATCGACTTGGGTGGCGTAGACGGTTTGATCCACATCACAGACCTTTCTTGGGGACGTGTTTCTCATCCGGAAGAAATCGTTCAGCTTGATCAGAAGATCAATGTTGTTATCTTGGACTTCGACGACGAGAAGAAACGTATCGCTCTTGGCTTGAAGCAATTGACTCCGCACCCATGGGATGCTTTGGATACGAACTTGAAGGTTGGTGACAAGGTTAAGGGTAAAGTTGTCGTTATGGCTGACTACGGTGCGTTCATCGAGATCGCTCCGGGCGTAGAAGGTTTGATCCACGTTTCAGAGATGTCTTGGACACAGCACTTGCGTTCCGCTCAAGACTTCATGAAGGTTGGCGACGAGATCGAAGCCGTAATCTTGACTTTGGACCGTGACGAGCGTAAGATGTCTCTTGGTATCAAGCAATTGAAGGCTGATCCTTGGGAAAACATCGAGGAGCGCTTCCCGGTAGGTTCTCGTCATGCGGCTAAGGTTCGTAACTTCACTAACTTCGGTGTATTCGTAGAAATCGAGGAAGGTGTTGACGGCTTGATCCACATCTCTGACTTGTCTTGGACGAAGAAGATCAAACATCCGTCTGAATTCACTCAGATCGGCGCTGAGATCGAGGTTCAAGTATTGGAAATCGATAAGGAAAACCGTCGCTTAAGCTTAGGCCACAAGCAATTGGAAGAGAATCCTTGGGATGTATTCGAGACAATCTTCACGGTTGGTTCTATCCACGAAGGTACAATCATCGAAGTATTGGATAAGGGTGCCGTTATCTCTTTGCCTTACGGCGTAGAAGGTTTCGCTACTCCGAAGCATCTTGTAAAAGAAGATGGTTCTCAAGCTCAAGTAGATGAGAAACTTTCATTCAAGGTAATCGAGTTCAACAAGGAAGCTAAACGTATCATCCTTTCTCACAGCCGCATCTTTGAAGATGAGCAAAAAGGCGCTAAGGCAACTTCTGAAAAGAAGGCATCCTCAAAACGTGGCGGTAAAAAAGAAGAGGAATCTGGAATGGTAACCGGTCCGGTTGAAAAGACTACATTAGGTGACATCGAGGAATTGGCAGCTTTGAAAGAAAAACTTTCTGGTAAGTAATTGATCCTTCTTTGAGATATAATAAAAGGAGATATCTGATTCAGGTATCTCCTTTTTCTATGTTATTCCTACTGCGGCTTATTTAAGAAAAGCATTCTTCCGTGACACGTGTCTCACATGGCTCGGAAATACCCAACAAATCATTGATCTCCTTTCTTTTCTCTAAATCCGTAAAATAAGCCTCTACAACTTTATAAATATCAAAACCTCCCGTAGAACCGGCTGCCAAGTTTAGTGACTCGACTAATTTGCCTGTAGCTTTATGAATCTCTGCTTGTTTCAGCAAATGAAATTCATTCCCGTGAATTAATTGATTCTTTCCCATGATGTTCCAATTTTAGGTTATACAATATATTACAAAGGATTTCTATTCCTGTCCTAAAGATACAAATATCTTATATATGACCTAATACTTTTATCTATTTTTAAATCGGTTCATCTATTTTATCAGTCGAAAGGGAAAGTATGTCTCTACATTCCATTAATTTTGCCAGAAAACTAAAATGAAAAAGTTAGTAATATTCGATCTTGACGGAACATTATTAAATACGATCGCCGATTTAGCCCATAGCACGAACCATGCGTTGCGGCAAAACGGTTTTCCGACGCACGACGTAAAGGAGTATAACTTCTTCGTAGGAAACGGCATCAACAAATTATTCGAACGCGCGTTACCCGAAGGTGAAAAGACGGCAGAGAATATACTAAAGGTAAGGGAAGAGTTCTTGAAGCATTACGATCTGCATAACACGGATCGCAGCGTTCCATACCCCGGTGTCCCTGAGTTATTAGCCTTGTTGCAGGAAAGAGGGATAAAACTGGCGGTCGCTTCTAATAAATATCAAGCCGCTACCCGTAAGCTCATCGCCCATTTCTTTCCTTCCATACAATTTACGGAGGTTCTCGGACAGCGTGAAGGAGTAAAGGCGAAGCCAGATCCCAGTATTGTCAATGAGATCGTAGAACGAGCGAGCATATCCAAAGAGAACACTCTTTATGTCGGTGACTCGGACGTAGACATGCAAACCGCCATCAACAGCGAAGTGACCTCCTGTGGGGTAACATGGGGCTTTCGCCCTCGTACGGAATTAGAGAAATACGCACCCGATCATATAGCGGAAAAGGCAGAAGATATACTCAAGTTTATCTAAAAGACGATCTAAGCCTGTCGTGCGAGGCAATCCTTCCCGTTCTTGTCTCGCACGCTTGTCCTTAACCTTAATTACTAATATTTCCTAACACATATTCCATCCAGCTCGCACAGCCCTTAGAATACAAGTTATCCCTAACATCACCTCAACCGTACTTGCAAAAAAGTATTAGACCTACAAACAAAAACATCCAATAGCGGTTATTTTTCAAGGTATCATTTAAGCCAAACTTTAAAAAACGCCAAAACGAGACCTATATTTCTGTAATATTATACCAAACAACCACTAGATAAATATAGTAAAAGACGAAGTTATAATTTTACATAAGAAACATAGACAAAAAGAATGTCGGGAAATATTAAAAAAATAGTTGAGCCGAATAGTGGTATTGATTATTCTTTGGAGAAGGACTTCAAGATCTTTACACTTTCCAAAGAACTCCCTATTACCACTTACCCTTCTTATATAAGATTAGGGATTGTCATCTATTGTGTAAAAGGAAACGCTAAAATTGATATCTATTCTAACAAGCACATTATAACCCCCAAAGAGCTCATCATCATCTTGCCGGGGCAATTGGTCGCATTAACGGACGTTAGCGTAGATTTCCAAATCAGATATTTCACGATCACGGAATCCTTTTATTCTGATATATTAAGCGGTATCAGTCGTTTCTCGCCACATTTCTTTTTCTATATGAGGCAACATTACTATTTCAAGATGGAAGACGTGGAAACTCTTTCCTTTGTAGACTTCTTTGAATTACTTATAAGAAAAGCCGTCGATCCGGAAAACCAGTATCGAAGAGAGTCGGTTATACTCTTACTTCGCATATTATTCCTTGATATATATAACCATTATAAAGTCAATTCTTTAGACAGTACGGCAACGATAGATGTACACAAGAAAGAACTGACCCACAAATTCTTTCAATTGGTCATGAGTAATTACAAAGTGAACAGAAGCGTGACGTTCTACGCGAACTCTCTATGCATCACCCCTAAATACTTGACCATGGTTGTTAAGGAGGTAAGCGGCAAATCCGCCAAAGATTGGATTACGGAATATATGATCCTAGAATTAAAAGGATTACTCACCAACTCCACCTTGAATATCCAAGAGATTGTTGAGAAGACGCAGTTCTCGAACCAATCCTCGTTGGGACGCTTCTTTCGGAGGCACACGGGCTTATCGCCTTTGCAATACAGGAAAAAATATTTAACAACAGAGCAAAGAACAAACTTCTCAAAAAATAATACGATATGAATAAAAGTCAGCTAATCGAGGAATTATCGAAAAGAGTCGGTAATGACAAAGAAGAAATCCGGTACATATTGGAAGAACTGAATAACATCATCTTAGAGAAAACGAGAGCCGGAGAAAAGGTATGTATACAGGGTTTCGGTGTTTATACTCCCCGCTTACAGACAAGCAGGTTGGCTAGAAACCCGAAAAGCGGAGAGACTTTAATGTTGATCCCCAGAACCATTGTCCATTTTAAGTGCGCGCCCAATTTGGTAAAAGAGATCAATAAATGAAAAATAAAGGGTCGGCTCCATCAGGAACCGGCCCTTTCGTTATACCTATTAATGACATACCAAAGACAACATTCTATAATCTACATCAATATTTGTCGAGCATATTTCACGCAAGTGCCTACCTCTTTCACGGAGTCAGACCAAGGCTTGATATCATATTCCAGTTCTATATCGCAATAGATAGGCCATTTCTCTTGTTTGATCAACAAGAGCACGTCTTCCAACGGCATCTCCCCTTGTCCCCATACTTGATTCGTATTCGGCTGGTCCCCTGTCGTAGGCCCCGTCTTGTCTTTCAAGTGGATACTATAGATCCGATCATGATATTTCTTGATCATCTCATTCGGGTGGATACCTGTAGAGCCAAAGAAGTGGCCTGCGTCAAAATTCAACATAATAGAAGGAGAGACCGCTAAGATCGGATCGCAACTAAACCCTTCTTCGGCATATTGCATATGATTATGGAAAGCCATATACATCCCATGCTTCTCGGCAAATGGAGCGACTCTTTTCGCCGTCTCCAAATTAATCTCGTCCGTCACGGCTTTAGCGCCCATGGCCTTGGCTACCTTGAACGCATAATCGATTTCCTCGTCCGAACCCATACGGGAAGGTTCCATCTTCACGATATGCGCCGATATTCCTGCTTCGTTCAATAACTTACGGGCACCTTCTACCTTTGATAGATCCAACCCGAGACGCCACGCTTTCACCGCTTCCTTATATTTATCGATCTCAGCCTGCTGCTCCGGAGTAAACTTCGGGGGACCCATCCGACGAGGAGCCGCAGGTTTCTCACCCGGTTTCGCCGCAGGTTGAGGAACTTGCCGACGGAAGAATTTCATCATCGGATTCTCCGGAGCTCCTAAATAAGCTTCCAGATCACCTCCCATCAACTCAATGGAACTGATATTCGCTTCTTGGCAATACTTGATGATATTCTCCAATCCACCCGGCATGGAACGCCAACTATAAGTGATCGTGCCGATTTGCACGCCACCGAACTTCGAGTTAACCTTGCCTGCCTCCGCCGCCGTATCAACCGGAGCGGGAGCCGCCACACTCTTCCCCGTACAAGAGAAAGCACTCGGAAGGAAAGACGCAGCCGCCAAAGCAGCGACCGATCTTCCTAGAAACTCACGTCTGGACTGACCATTGTTCACATCTTTATTCATAACCATTCAATTTATAAATTAATCTTAACCCTTAGAAGAAAGTCCCTTACAGGCTCCAACCTTTACGATACTCATAGTGGAAATAATCGTTCGCTTCCGGACAATTCGTGATTCTCATATTTTCTGCGTCATATTCCAACGTAAGATCCAACCGTTGCGCGGCGACAGCGATATTCGTCAGCAACATAATCTCCGTCAATTTAGCGGATACCTCAAAATCATTAGCGGCTTTGCGACCTTCCTTTATCGCCTCGATAAAGTCCACATAAATATTACTCGGTCGCTTTAATGTCTTCTCCGGAGCTACGAATCCCGGTCTTTCCGGTATCAGTTGCGGCTCCGCTCCATGAGTACCATGCATGATCAAGCCTTTATCGCCTATATAAAGCGCTTCCCTTAACTGGCGGTTCGGTTCCAACTCCGCCGGACGAGCCGGTTTTATACCCCCATCACTCCAAGTTACCTTTACCGGAGGCATATTCCCACGAGCCGGGAACTCATACGTCACGCATTCCGATTGTGGCAGATAGTCCTTATTGTAAGGGGTGGAAGTAGCTTGTATTTTCGTGGGCATACCCAAATTAAGCGCCCAAATCGGAGCGTCGAAGGTATGGGCTCCCATATCCCCCATAGCGCCTGTACCGTAATCCCATAACCCACGCCAAGCGAAATGAAGCATCTCCGGATTATAAGGTTTATCAGGAGCCGGTCCCAACCACACGTCATAGTTAAGATTAGACGGTATATCCACTCCCGCCGGACGATCAAAATAACCTTGGCGCCACATCGGACGGTTTGTCCACAAATGAACTTCCCTTACGTCTCCGATCACGCCACCTTGGATCCATTCGACCGTCTGCATAGTCCCTTCAATATTATGCCCTTGGTTACCCATCTGGGTAACAACACCGGTTTGCTTTGCCAGATCCCTCAAAAAGCGAGTCTCATAAATCGTCTTAGCCATCGGCTTCTCTACAAATACATGCTTACCAGCTTTCATCGCATAAGCGGCAATAACCGCATGGGTGTGGTCCGGAGTACCGATCAATACCGCATCGATCTCTTTCTCCTTGTCGATCATTTCCCGGAAATCGGTATACTTCTTCGCTTTCGGGTATCCCGCTAAGATATGTCCGGAGTAATCGTGGTCTACATCACATAGCGCATAAATATTCGCATGCTTAAACGATTGTTTCTCCGCATCTCCCATTTGCACAGGATTATCCGACGCTC
>NZ_FR885299.1:0-915 GCF_000436315.1 Parabacteroides sp. CAG:2
TATTGATACTGATTATATCTATCTTTATTTATATACAATCATAGAATATTCACTAATATGCAAAGTGAATGTTTTGCTATAAATCAACATATTAACTAATTGGCTAGTATATTGGTAATGGTGAAATATTCACTTTTATTTATTTACATATAAAACAGAACATTATGAGTTTAAAATATTCAAGCACTACAGCAGATTATCTAGTTTGGTCTGATGCAATGAATTTAATAAGGAAATTGGCTAAAGATGGTAATTACAAAATTTCACTTCTTATTTCTCTAGGCTGTTTCACTGGTTTAAGAATATCTGATATTCTAGCTTTGAGATGGAAACAGATACTAAATACCAGTGAATTTACAGTAATAGAGAAAAAGACAAGTAAGGTGAGAACTATTAGGATAAATGCTCAACTTGGGCAGCACATTAAAGAATGCTATGAGCAGATAAAGCCAATAGGAATTAATGCACCTATCTTAGTAAGTCAAAAAGGAACTGTTTTCACTGTTCAGAGAATCAATGTAATACTAAAAGAGATAAAGAAGAAATATCACTTAAAAGTGAAAAACTTTAGTTGTCATTCACTTAGAAAGACTTTTGGCAGACAAGTTTATAATATGAACAGTGACAATTCAGAACTGGCTTTAGTTAAACTGATGGAATTATTTAATCATTCAAGTGTAACCATAACTAAAAGATACTTGGGACTTAGACAAGAAGAACTATTAAATACTTATGACTGTTTGAGTTTCTAATTAGTGGCACAAAGTTTGAAATCTGTTTGAGTTTCTAATTAGTGGGACAAAGTTTGAAATTTCTGTTGTTATCATACCATTTTCAGAAATAAAGAACTTTGTCCCGTTCTCTAATATACAGTAACTTTCAAAAACTGCAATGTAAGAGAAACTGTAAATAATG
>NZ_FR885300.1:0-1150 GCF_000436315.1 Parabacteroides sp. CAG:2
GAATTATTAATCATTTAAACTTTTATCAATATGAGAAATTTAGTTATCATGCCAACAGAGAACAGAGAGAGAATGAATTTAGGTGAGTTTGCAGAAGAAGCAACCATTATTGAAGAAACTGCAACGCCTAAAAGGGTAAATCATTTCATTGAGGCAAACACCCAAGGAGCTACCTTGCAACATTTGAAAAATGATTGTATTACTCCCGTTTTTGCAAAAGACAATGAGCTTACAGTAAACCATGCTGCATTTATTGAAACTGTTTGGGAAGCTGCAAACTCCTACTACAATGGTGAGACTATCGGAACACCCGATATTCGTGTCTCTCATGTGATTAAGGGTCGTATTCCCGAAGCTATCCACAAACCTGCCAATCAGTTGTTGGAATCAGACAAAACAATCTACTATGAGAGGGCAGCTTTCAGTATTGATATTCCTACAATCTATGAAACGGTTGAGGGAAACAAGTTGAACCTTTCAATAGTAGGGGTCAGAGCCTATAATCAAATGAACTTATACAGCAAGAAAGTTCCAGAGTTGTTTAGGTTGGCTATTGGCTTTAAAAACCAAGTTTGTTGCAACATGTGCATCTTTACAGATGGTTACAAGGATGATTTAAGGGTGAGCAATACAAGTGAACTTTACCGTTCTGCCTTGGAGTTGTTCAACAACTACAACCCTGCCAAACATCTGCATTTGATGCAACAGTTGGGCAATACTTCAATGAGTGAACACCAATTTGCACAAATATTGGGCAAAATGAGACTTTATCAGTGTTTGCCCAATGGCTACCAAAAGAGACTGCCAAGAATGTTGCTTACAGATACACAGATTAACAGTGTTGCAAAAGCCTACATTAATGATGAGAACTTTGGCAGCTTTGGAAATGACTTGAATATGTGGAAGTTCTACAACCTATTAACGGGTGCAAATAAGAGCAGCTATATAGATTCATTCTTAGACCGCTCATTAAATGCAACTGAAATGGCTGTTGGAATCAATGCAGCCCTGCATGGGGATGAGCATTACAAATGGTTTATTGACTAACTAATGAGAGGGCATCTATTTATTTAGGTGTCCTTTCCTATTTTTACAGAACTATGGATAAACAGATAGAAAAAGTAATAAAGCACATTAAAGACTTGGAAAA
>NZ_FR885301.1:0-1664 GCF_000436315.1 Parabacteroides sp. CAG:2
TCTTGATGCCGGCGGCTAAAGTCCAGCCTTTTAATACCTGACATATAATCGTGAGGCTAGGTAGATGGAATATCAAGCCGAGCCTGTCATTGTCATTCTCATTCTCCCTTGCGGGAAGGTATTTTATCGCTTCCTCGGACAATGGGAGATAAATAGCCTCTTTCGTCTTTCTTTGTATGATTTGTAAACGGAATTTATCATTTCCTTCTTTTTGCATATCTTCCCATCTAAGAGCGGTCAAGTCGCTGATCCGGAGTCCGCAGAAACAGCAGAACAGAAAAGCCTTTTTTACCTCTGGGCATACGCAATCTGTCCGGATTAACCTCTTTAGTTCCTCTAGGGTCAAATAAGTACGCAGGCTGGTAGGTTTGTGAGGTTTTTCGTCTGTATCCAGCAAACTACAAGGATTCGAGAGGATCAGTCCTTTTTTGACCGCCTTATTGAGTGTGACATTCAGGAGCCGGTAATAACCGTGAATCGTGAAGTCGCTTTTGAGGTAGGGTTGTTTACGCAAGTGAGCGATGAAACCTTTCACGAAACCGGTATCTATGTCCTTAAGCAGGCATTGCGGCATATAGTCTCTAAGATGATTGGCCAGACTTCTTAATCGTAGGGAATAGGCTTTGTCGCCATGCGCAGATTTATCGGTGGACAATTCCGAGAGGAATTCTAAAAGTGTTTTTTTCCCGAGCCCGTTTATCATACGGACACCGTAAATCTCGTTCTGAAGATCAATGATCCGTTGTGCCTTGATACTATTGGCCAAGCGCAAAGTGATCCGGTTCTTATCACGGTCTTCAGGGAAACGTTCCGGGGTGAGGTAGAGCTTGAGGAATTCATAATACCTCTTCCCTTTGTAATAGATGTCCAGATATATGGACAGGTTCGCGTTCGACAGTTTCTTGAACCGGAGCTTTACGGGCTCTTTCGCTTTCATCTCATTCTTTTTTCTTGCCATGATTTTGCTGAATTTAAGTGATTATGTATATTTGTTACTAGGATGATCCGAGTACCACCCCGGTAGCATAAAATACACGGATTGAGCCTGTTTTTGTAGGTGAAAGTTGCAAAAGGTAGGGAAACCTATCACTTTTATGAAATTGATACATTTGTCTCTTATTATAGAGAGTTCTGCCTATCAGCACCACGATATATCCTTTCTATTTTTGTCACATATTAATGTGAGAACAAAAAATATTATACTATGAGATTCAAGAAATACATTCTTTTATCGTTGGTGCTATGCGGATTTGCCGCTTGTTCCGATGATAATGAAATAGAAATTCCAAAGGCTCCTGTCTTAGAGAAAGCTCAACTAGCTTTGGCTATCAAGAGTGAGGAAGGGGCGGTTACGAAGGCCGGAGAAACTACTCCAACGGATGCGGACGTGAATACGCTAACGGTTGGGGTGTTTGGAGTTGATGGATGGAGTGTGATATATACAAAAGATGCTACTCCTAACTCTGATGGGACAAAGGATGTCGGTCCGCAAGAAGTGTATGCGGGTGAAGCTCATGTAGTGGTTGTGGCGAACGCTGCCCCTGTTATCCAAACCGAATTGGCAAAGGCTAAGGATATAACTGACTTTATTGAAACAACAATCAATCTGTCTGACGAGACTTTGACAAAAGGCTTGACGATGAGTAGTAAAGTGTTTACCGTAA
>NZ_FR885301.1:1686-23771 GCF_000436315.1 Parabacteroides sp. CAG:2
GTTTACCGTAACGTTAATAGCCAATACCATCAATTATATCGGTTATGCTAAGAATATTGGTGATATAATAACGATAAATGAGACTTCAGGTAAGGAAATTTGTGGGGGAGGCCCCGTTCCTTTGGTTCGTAATGTCGCTTCGATCGCTTTAAAAAAAGTAGAGACAAGCAATCCGGAAAACGCAAATTATAAAAGTGTATCCTTCCTTTTAAAGGAGGTCTTTATCGCTAGCGCTAAAGGTGTTTCAAGTGTGGCTTCTAAAGAAGAGTGGGGAGCGATAGAGAAAATAATTGATTTTACAGATCCGGCTCTTGGATATTTAAAATATATGGTTGGTCGAGAGTTTTCAGAGAATATTGACGAAGGTTCTTACAAGAAAGGGGCTCAGGCGTTAAAAGAGATGTTAGTTCAAGAAAATACAACAAGTGATGAGGCTTTGAATCATGAATTTTATGTTTACGAGAATACAAAGGGTGAGGTGAAGTCCGGTGAATCTAACGTCAATGAGGCTTATGCCAACCATACCTTATTGATCGTAAAAGGTGATTATACCTATCTCCCGCAAGGTGCGAAAGAATCTATTACGAAAGAGAATTGTTATTATGCGATTCCTGTCGGAGAAGAAGTGACGATTGATGGCACGGAAAAAAGGAGTAAGTTTTACGTCCAACGTAACTACAAATACGAGATCTCTTTAACGATTATCGGCCCCGGTTCCGAGATCCCATACGACCCGATGATCTCCACCAATGTGAGCGCATCCGTGAAAGTGGAGCCATGGAACGTGAAGACTATCCATGAGGAAGTAGAATAAAGCAATATAGGGTAAAATAATTGATAAGAAAAAATTAGGATTATGAAACACATACTGTTTACAAAGGAATTGCTTCTCTTGGTTGTGGCTTTGTTCGCTATTATAGCGACTAGCTGCATCAAGGAGGATTTGGATCAATGCTATACGCTCAAACTGAAGGTCGAGAATATCAAGGGAGACGATATAACGGAATACGGATGGATGGAATCTACCGATCTGTATATATTCGACGAGAATCTGAATTACTTGGAGAAACGTCGCTTGGATAAGAACTTTATCCGTTCTCGCAATGAGATTGTTTTGGATGGCTATACCGCCGATCGTAGTTTACGTATCGTGGCATGGGGCAACGTGAATGCCTTGGGTGAAAAGCAATCCGTATCGGAGGCCCAGACCATAGAGGACTTGAAAGTGATGTTGAAAAGCCAAGATGGTTTGGCAGTTACCCCGGACAGCCTTTATTATGGTAGCGAACAAGTGTTGACAAAAGCCGGAGGCGTAGCGAAGGAGACTGAGATCGTGATTCGTCCGAAAGTGGGTACGGTCACGATCGAGACCCGAGGGTTGCAAGAGCAACTCGGCAGGATGGGGTTGAGAAGTTCCGTGGATTGCGACTTCTACTTGAATAATACATTAAGTGGTTTTGATTACCGTGGTACGCAGATTGGCGATAGCGTATATTATAATCCGGAAGGTGCGTGGAACGAGTCCGGGGTTGAATGGATAACCCCTACTATGCAAACCGCTTGTCCGGGACAGGATATGGCTGTGTCGATAAGCGCCAATGGAGTCTCGTTAGGCTCGGCCAAGGTAGACGAGAACGGTGATCCTATTTATACGAGCGCGGGAGAGAATACCCATCTGATCCTTGAATGGGGTGAGGGCGGAACCTTATCCGTCCGGGCAACCGTTCGTCCTTGGGGAGTAGTGGAAGAAGATATTCCGATGCATTAAAGGGTACCTCATCATATATAATTAAGAAATACGATACGAACATGAAATTATTAGCGAACATATTTTTATCCGGTTTGGCGATTCTCGCTTGTGTGAGTTGTTCTAAAGATGAGGATCCGGTTCTTTCCTTAGAAGGCGCTAAGCTGTCCGTCGCTGTCAAGGCGTCCGGTACGGCTACGAAAGCCTATAACCCCAATGACGTGAATGAGTTGGAGGGTGAGGCTTATATCAATAATTTGGCAGTGGTAGTATTTAATGAGACCGGCACGGAACTGCTCGGTTATAAATGGGAGGCTCTTTCCGGGGCGGAACATTCCGCCATAATAGCCGATGTGCCGACAACGAAGGCTGTCCGGGCACGGATCATTGTCTTGGCGAACGTGCCGAGAGATTTATTATCTACCATTTCTACCTACGATGAGTTCCAGACTCGCTTGGTAGACCTCTCCTCGCAATCGCAAACGAACCTAACGATGAGTAGTCAAGTGATCGTTACAAAATCCGCTTTATCTGAGGAAGATAACTATTTAGGATATACGGATCTTGGCGATCAGAATGTGGATGGCATCTCCGACCCGATCCTTTTGACCCGTGTAGCCGCACGTATTGATTTGGTGAATATATCCACTCGTTTTGCCGGAACGCCGTTCGCCGGACGTGAGGTGCGAATCGATGCGGTAGGTATCTACAATATGAAGACAAAGTCTTACTATTTCAGTGAGGCGGATTGGGGAGAGACAGAGGCTCCCGATGCCGTGCGAAATTCGGAGGATACCTCGTTCGAGGATCTGTTGGTAAATGATGGCGCTTCGATATCCAATACGCCATTCGTTCATTATGTAATGGAAAATATGAAAAGCGACGATCACACGATGATCGCCGTAAAAGCTACCTTGCAGGGGAATTCCAGTTATCAAGACCATACGAAAATCTTCACGGCGGTGATCAATGCGGGTGGCTTGCAGAACGGCTATGATCATAATTTCATCCGTCGCAACTACGTTTACCGTCTCCGTATTTATTTTGACGGCGAAAGTTTCGACAATATTCCCGTAACGCCAGACCCGGGCCCAGGTCCGGATCCGGAACCCGAGGTAGATACCAACTTGAATATAGCCGTGCAGGTAGTAGGCTGGGGCCCGGTAATGCAGCATCCGGTAATAGACTAAGTAATGGAATCATAGGGAATGAAATTTAGTATAAACAAGAAAAAACAAAAGGATATGAAACTAAGACATTTATTATTAGCCTCTTTCGCCGCATGCACTTTTGCCTCCTGCTCGGACGATAGCTCGAATGGCATCGAGATACCGGAAGAGAACTATCAGATGATAGATGCGAATGTCTCTCTTACCGCTACGGCTTTGGATGGGATACAGACAAAAGGTGCAACGAAAGAGGGCGGTGATGCTGTGCTAGAATCTGGCAGTAATAACGAGCAATTTATTAATGAACTAACCGCCTATTTGTTTTATGTAGACAATGGGGAGAACGAGGATGCATACAAATTCGCCGCAATGAAGACGGTATCCTCTACTGATGGTAATTCCGTAAAGACTATTGAAGATATTGTCGTTAAGGTAAAAGCTACGGCGGCCGGCGAACTTTCTGATACGCAATTGGCGGTGGTCTTTTTAGCGAATACGAAACTTGCTACGCCTCCTTCTAATTTGGGGGATGTGAAAACTGCCGAACTTGAAGATCTCGTTGATTTTACGCATGTGCATCCAGCGCCAGGTGTTACGCAAACGTATGTGCCGATGTTCAGCCAGATAGTTACGATTGGTGGAGGTGAGCATCAGTTGCTTGCTGGGACAAAGTATGATAACTGGGTGAAAGGATCTACGGCCCCTTCTATTATATATACAAACAATGCGACAGTAGGTGCAGCACATAATGAGATTGAGAAAAAAAGTGAAGCGGCAGAATGGACTGAAAATGGTTCCTCTTATGATCCGGCAAATATTCTATCTGCTGATAAAATCCCATTAACCCGCCATGTAGCCCGTGTCCAACTTCAAGCTATTGATTGCGACTTCAAGAACAATTATGCTGATGCGTCATTTGAGTTGACACATGTATATATTGCGAACGCTAGCAATACTTCTCTTATCTATGCTGACGCAAAACCGTATAGTTTGGACAATGCTACCACATATTCTCATGGTTGTAGCTATAAGCGGGATGACTATTTCTTAGTGAAAGGTAAGAATGATGTAGCTTCTTTACATTGGACAATGGATGGAGGGGTAGACATCAAAATGACGGGTCATAGTCATTCTTCTAATTTGAACGGCGATGGTTCCATAAATTATAATGGTGACAGTTGGTTCTCTTTTGATGATCAAACGGTTAGTGGTGATGAATATGGACATAAAGAGATGCCTCAATTTTATGTGTTTGAAATGAGGGGGAATAAACAGATGTTTGCAGATGATCCGAATAACGGTGATTCTCTATCTGGAATGATACAGACCATGTTAATTCTTCGGGGCAATTGGTATCCAAATGGAAAAACGGAAGGACTCGGTAATGATATGGTTAAAAGAGATCGCTACTACCGTATACCAATTAAGCAAGATGCGACTAGTGGCATTATTGGTGTACAACGTAATACCATCTATAAGATATACGCTACGATAACCGGTGAAGGCTCTAAGGATCCCGACACAAGCGAGTTGAACGCTTGTATCAGTTTTAGCATTAAGGTTGAGCCTTGGACACTCATCACGCAAACTGAGACAGACGTGAATTGATAAAACTCTTTCATAACGATTAATAGCGAGAACGGGGTTCGGAATTTCCGGACTCCGTTTTTTGTCCTATGATGGATGGATTTGCGCCCTGCATAGGTATCCCTATCGCCTAAGATAGCTTTAGCCACACCCTCAAATGCCTATATTCAATATGCTAGTTTTACCCCTTAAAGTTGAAAGTTACGCCTATCGTGCCGAATAATGGATTCCTCTAATTTTGCTAGTGTAAAACAAGAGAAAAATTCAATCCATTATGAAAATAAAGAATATACTAGCATTATTATGCTTCCTTTGCATCGGAGTGTCTTGCTCCATGGAAGACGATATTTTGAGTGGTGTGGATACGAAAGGACCTGCAGGTATCGATGCCACAGAGCTTTATGCCTCATTAGATCTCTCTCTCCTTGTAAGGAATTCGAATGTTACTACGAAAAGCTCTGAACTTACTGGGCCAACTGACGGAACTGAGGAGAATATGACGAAGGATGAGAGATCTGTTTCTGATTGTTACATCGCTATCTTTAAGTATGATTCCAAGACTAAGAATGTAGGGGACTTTTTAACTTCTTATTATTCCTCGAACGGATCGATAAGCGAATCCCTAATTTTTAAGATTCCAAAAGATAAATCAGAGCGTACGGATCTCAAGATCGTGGTAATCGCGAATGCGGCAGCGTCCGTATCCAGATCTGGCTTAGCTTCAGCTAGCCAGATTTCTTATGCGGATTTAAAGGGTAAGACCTTGGTTGAGGTTCCTAATGTTTTTGTAAAAGTAGGGGAAACTGAAATAGCAAAGGGAGATGGAGGAACCTACCCGGATAATAAAGGAGGTGTCTACGTGAACATATCCGAGAAGATTCTGGGTTTGGATCAACCCGCTAATACGCCTGTCGAGGTAAAACTTATCCAACGTACGGCGGCTATCATGTTGCAGCAGTTTAAGATTCTAAAGTCTGATGGGACTGAGTATGATAATGTGGAAATCAAAGGTTTATCTTTGCTGAATTCTAAGACTATAGGTCAAGTAGCGGGTGAGGTTTCTTCTGGTGAGAAATTATACGGAATGCAATCCGTTAATGGCACTACAGAACGTTTGTATAGCTATGAAAATACCTCATCTAGTCAGCCAACAACATTGAAGATTGATTATGTGTATAATAATGGAGAAACAGGAAGTTGTAGCTTCCCGATAAAGTCCCGTTTGAGTGAGACTTCTGATCCTAGTATAGCTGTATGGGCTGGTTATCTGTATAAGTTAGAGGTGACGCTTAGGAATGCTACTGTTGATGTAACGGTGCAGTGTGTGACACAGGATTGGATTTTTGATAAGGATCATGAATTTGAGTTTACATTTTAAATAATAGGGTAATAAATAAAAATATTGAGCTATGAGATTGAAAGTAATTTTATTTATGTTGACGTTGGGCTTATTGGGTGGATTATCTGCCTGCTCCTCCGAAGAGCCGATAGATTCTCAGACTTTAGATATGTCTTTAGTTTTATTGATGGGGGATATACAGACGAAGGCTTCGGCTCCTAATTACAAATATGCCACTACAGAGGAAATCATGATTCAGAATTGCCATGTGGCTGTTTTTGACACGGATGGAAATCGTATCCATTTTCAGGATTTTGCGAATATGGGAGATATGAAAGCTATCGATAATCTATCGGGTTATGAATTGGGGTTGGTTGGTGTGCGTACATTCGGCAAGGAAGATAAAGCGGTGTCGGTGTTGGTTGTGGCAAATGCGGATAATTCATTATTTAACGACTGTGCTACCTATGCTGATTATACCTCAAAAACAATACAAACAACATCTTTTCAATCTTCTCAGTTGGTGAAAATAGGAAAATCGAATACTACTTTAAAATATAATGGGACTAATGAAGCTATTAGAGTCTTATTGATTCAGCTAAGTGCTAAAATAGAATATAAAGGGATCTATAATAAGAATAACAATGACTTGATTAACGATCAATTCTCATTAATAAATGTGGAAGGCTTAAATGCTAGTTCGCAAGTCGCTATTTTTAATACCTCTTCTGTGGAAAATGGAGTTTTCGAGGCATTGACTTACCCTTCGGAAGATAAGCCGACGACGTTCTATACGTATGAAATTAGTGACGCGAATAAAAATATTCTATTGAGTGTACAACAAAATGGGTCAGAGATAAAAAGTTTTTCTTTTCCTGCCAATAAGTTTATAAAGGGCAACTATTACGAGATAAAAGGTCTATATGAACCTTCTACGGAAATAGAATGGATTTTAGAAGAGGTTGGGAACGAGAATGTCGCTCTTGACCCTTTTGAATAAATAGAAAGTATGTCTAATGGCTAAAAAATCAAGATGATGAAACAATATATTATGTTTTTATTAGGATTATTAATCCTAAGCGCTTGCACAAACGATGAGTATCTGGCTCAAAGAACAGAAGTAGAAGAAGGTATCCCTACGGTGGTGAAATTATCTGTGACGATTCCTATGAGCGGTAAGATTGAGACAAAGGCTTTTTCTGATAGTGGTGTTGCTGATTTATATGTGTTTTCCTTTAAAAAGGATAATGATGAGTTTATAACCGCTCAAAAGTATACGGAACTTTCCGGATCTACCATATCTTTCTCTACCTTGTCCGGAGAACAACGGATTTTTGCGATAGGAAATGTGGATTATGATATGTTTCCGGGACTTTCGGAAAGATTAGAGTCGTGGTTGGGAAATAATCATCCTTCAAAATCTGATTTGACTTCTCTTTTAGCGGAAGTTGGAGGAGATAAAGCGGTCCAGTTTGCGAATACTACCTCATTGGTAAGTGGATTATGGAATAATGAGGATGATACAAAAGATTATTGTACTGTCAAAGTGGATGGGACATTGGTTGAGAAAGGCAAAATTTACTTAAAGCGAGTAGCGGCTAAGGTGACTTTTAAAATTGAAGTGGCAGATGGCCGGGAATTTAAATTGAAAAGTTACCAAGTTTGTGAAGTTCCTAAAAAGGTAAATGTATGGGAAGGTTCTACTTCAGAAGAGATTGTTTCTTATTCAACTCAGGAATTGACAATCTCAAGAGATGAAGGATTTTTTACTTTTTATATGCCTGAAAATATAGCTAATGGAAAAGAGGGTTGTAATTCTGCGGATGATCGTGAAAAATTATCGAAAGGGTCTTTAAGAAATTCACCCCCGGAAGGAAGAGTGTTCACATATGTCGATAAGCCGGCTACGTACGTATTATTGAAAGGTTCTTACTACGCAAAAGATACAGACGGAAAAGAAACGAGTGCGGAAGTTGTATATTGTATTCATTTAGGTTTAGGAGCGGGGAGTAGCGATAAGGTTGATCATAAAGATTTTTCAACAAAGCGTAATATGAATTATACATATAATATTCAGATAGAAGGAGTTGAAAGTATAAAAACGGAAGTTACAGCTACCGATAATAATGTTTGGCGGCAAGAAGGAGATGTAACGGTTTCGGGAGAAGGAAAATCAATTCAATTAGACGCTCATTTTGAGGCAAGAAAAATAACGTTTCATAAATCGGATTTTAAAACTACAGATTTGAGAGTTTACGTAAAAGATCCTCTGACTAATTTCCAATTAACAGAATTCTCGGAATTAAAGGAGGAGTCAAAAAATTGGGTTTCTTTTAAATCTCTAAAAGATGTGCCTGTAGAAGAAACCTATAAATATCCTGATGAGAAGCACGTGAGTGAATTGCTTTCTGTTGAAGAATTATTGACTGAGTTGAATAAATGGGCAAAAGGAGAGAATTCTCTTCTAGCTCCCACAAATGAGGGAGCTATCGAGTTTGTTTGTTTTGTGAATGAGTATTATTATCAAAGTATAATGTGGCCAGAGTTTGTTAATACACTTGATCGTGAATTCTTTATTATGGATAAAACACAGAAACAGACATCTGGAGGAAATAGTACTCTTACTTCAGATGCCTCGTTCGTGATTAAACAACATTCTATCCAGACAATATATGATTTAAACAAAGGAGAAGATTATAACGCTTGGGGGATTGAGACTATAAACGAGACCGGATTATTAAATACAACAACTAATCCAAGTAAAATCAAGGATATTGCTTATGGCCGTTTAAATCTACCAGACTTTAGTGGTAAAGGTTGGAGCACTTTTTTGGATTATTCAAAAGAAAGTAACTCTAATCAGATGAAGGACGATTATAAAAATGCGTATTATGCTTGTTTGCAACGAAATCGAGATGAGAATGGGGATGGAGTGATAGACTCAAAAGAGAAAAAATGGTATTTGGCCTCTTCTGGGCAATATATATCTTTATGGCTGGGGCGCTCGTCTTTATCTGCGGAATCTTCACTTTTTAATATAGATGATTGGGTAAAAGAGGGTTTTGCTAAAAATATTCCAGCTAAATATCATTATATACCAAGTAATAATGATGGCAAAGTTGTGTTTTGGGCAGAAGAAGGAATTACAATAGGTAATGATGATAGTCATACGACAGGAAAGATACGAAACTATCGGTGTATACGAGATTTGAATATGAAAGGAATGGATGAGAATAATTTAGATAGAAAAAAGGCACCTGAAACGCTTTTCAAAATATCTTCTGTTGATCCTAAGGCACTTACTGTTACGTTTGACTATTTGAATGCAAATTCATTAAAACCGGCTCCTTCCATGAATGAATTGGACCCACATAATGAACGTGATAATGATATAAACAGGGTTTATAAGTCTTTTTGTATTGTTAGGGGAAGTGTGTCAAGCAATCAAGTTGGTGGAACATGGAAGGCAAAAACAAATCTTACGAATCCATGTAATCGTATAATGAATGAGCATGGTTGGCGTATGCCGAATCAAGCGGAATTGTCTGTTATTTATCTAGTTGGAACTGATGCGAGTGCATATGGATCATATAAGAAAAATGAATTTAATGGCTTAAAAGGCCAAACCGTTTTTGCTCGTACTTCATATAGTGGCATTGCTAAAAATGGAAAATCCGGACAACATGCTTATCGGTTGCTTGCTAACGAACATATTTCTTTAGTGGAGAAGACTGGATATACTGGATTTATCCGTTGTGTAAAAGATAATTACAAATAGAATTAAAATCCAGAAAAAGTAGAATCAATTGCTGCGAAAAACGGTTTTAATATATATCTAATTGTAGAGACACAGCATCATGCTGTGTCTCTCTCTATTTAACTGAAATCAATCTAACACTTTGTATCCTTAACTCCCGGAGAATCCTTTTTTCCGCCCAATTTACGGCTAGCCTCCAAATACGCAAGAAAAAAATAGGCTTACGGCTGGGGTATAACAGTGTAAGAATGCCCATTCACAACCGCTTATGATGCCCAATTGTACAGTTGGTGTTATGAATGGCTTATTTTATCTAGACAAGATTTTTTATTCGGAAAATAGTCCTTACCTTTACGGCATAGATACGTTGTCAAGTATTAATCAATCAAAACCCATACGAACTATGGAACATTACGTGAATATCATGTTGGATAGTGGCTTCAAGGCCGCCTTGTACGACGAGCGTGAGGTGATGCAGTTTTTACTATATTTGCCGTATGATCTCCCGTCAAGGAGAGAAGGGCCCGGAGTGGAAATACGACCTGCTCCCGGTATATGGAATCTACCTTTTGAACTTCAGCCTTCCCGAGTTCCCTTCATGGCGAACGGACGTGGTTCTGGCAAATGAGCAAACAGGGCGGATTCGGCTGAAACAGATCTATGTCTCTTTCGAACGATTCGATTTGCGTTACGAGGAGTGCGTTACTCCGTTAGAAAAAACAATTTATGTACTGAAGAATATGAACCTGTTTGATATGTCTCCCTTAAAGGAGAAAGAGGCCCACTTCCGCCGTTTGCTGGACGTGACGAACTTGGGTGCCCTCACCCCGCAGGAGCGTGCCATCTACGACGAGAACCTGAAGATCTACCGGGATTGGAAGGCGACGATGGAGTATGCGGTGGAGAATGCTGAGGCAAAAGGTGAGGTGAGAGGTAGCCGCTTGATTACTTTACGTACCGCTTTGAACTTAAAAAGAATCGGCTTGGATCCCTCTGTGATCGCCCAATGTACGGGGCTTTCCTTGGAGGAGATAAACGATCTGGAGAATCTCATTCGCAAGGAAGAGATTAAGTGTTAGATGTGGATGATATGGTATAACAGCTAAGGGGCAGGCTTACACAAGTCTGCCCCTTGCTGTCTTTATAAAGTGTCGGTGTTCCTATCACCTTCTTTGAAATGAATAGGTGTTCTTATCAATCAAGGATAGTTGGTAGGTTTACCCTTTAAAGTTGAAACTCACACCTATCGTGCTAAGAAATGTTATAATCTATTTTTGTGATGCAAATTAAAAGTGAAAGGGATGAATAGGAGAGAACTCGTGAAAACATTGGCTGATAAATTGTCGGTTACGCAAGCGGAGGCGATGCGCTTTGTTCAAGCTTGGGAAGAGACTACGACAGAGGCTTTGGAAAGTGATGGTTCTTTGATGCTATTGGGCTTTGGGACGTTCTCCGCTTGGGAACAAACCGAACGGATCGGCAGAAATCCTAAGAATGGGGTGGCTTATATGATAAGAGCTCGTAAAAGCGTGAAGTTTAAGCCCGGTAAATTATTACTTAAACAGTTGAATGTGAGCTCGTCGAAGTGAAGGCATTCACGTATGTATAATAAAAACGAAAAAATATTCGATATGAAGAGAATTCTTTTCCTAGTCCTGCTCTTGGTAGCTACGACAGGCGTTTACGGCCAGAAGTTCGCGGTGAAGTCGAACTTGCTCTATGATGCGACTGCTACGATCAACTTGGGCGTAGAGGTTGGCTTGGCTAAAAAATGGTCGCTGGATCTATCCGGCAACTATAATGGATGGAAGTTTGGTGATGAGGCTCGTATGAAACATTGGCTGGTACAACCAGAAGCTCGTTATTGGTTGTGTGAGAAGTTTAATGGACATTTCTTCGGCTTGCATGCGCATTATGCGGATTACAATGTTGGAGGCCTAAAGTTCTTGAGCAAGAATATGGAGAATCACCGTTATCAAGGTAATTTGTATGGCGCTGGACTCTCTTATGGTTATCAGTGGTTGTTAAGCGATCGGTGGAGCATGGAAGCCGTGTTGGGTATTGGTTGGGCGCATCTGGATTATGATAAATATCCTTGTGCCACTTGCGGAACCGTATTGAAAAGTGATACGAAAGATTATTTCGGGGTTACGAAAGCCGCTATTTCTATTATTTACTTTATTAAATGACCCAAGCGATGAACAAGAAGATAAATGCATATATGATGGCGGCTATGATGGCCGTCGTGTCTCCGGCAATCATGGGACAGACTGCCTCGGATGGGGTTAAAGTGATTTGTAACGACGTGGTACAGAAGGGCGACTCGGTATATATCGATGCCGTGGTGACGGTAAGTAGCGATGCGGTGAAATCCCGTAGCTATTTGGAACTGACCCCCGTCTTGGAATCGGCTTCGCAAAAAGAGGGGCTTCCTTCTATTTTGGTGAACGGACGTATCCGCCAGAAAGTATATAATCGTGAGGTCGCCTTGGATAATTTGAACGACGTACCTCATTATACTATCTTGAAAGCCGGGAAGGAAGATCAAGTGGTAAGTTATAAAACCGCCGTGCCTTTTGAGGATTGGATGAAAGACGCACGTGTCGTGTTAGACCCGAATCTATGCGGTTGCGGTAAGGAAGAGGCCGGTAGTCCGTTATTGATCGCGGACAAGATTCGTCGTCGTCCGGATAAGCGCTATGAGGTTCAGCCTACATTCTCTTATATCACGCCGATGGCAGAGACGGAGAAGCATCGTGCGGAAGTTGGTACGGCTTTCTTGGACTTCCAAGTGGGTAAATATCAGATTCTTCCTGATTTCCGTAATAATGCGGTGGAGTTGGCGAAGATCAATAATACGATCCGTACCGTTACAGAGGATAAGAACGTGAAACCGACAGGTATCGTACTGAAAGGATATGCCTCACCGGAAGGCTCTTACGCTAGTAATAAGAAATTGGCGGATAATCGTGTCAAAGCGTTACGTGACTATATCCGCCAGAAGAATGACTTCAAGGCTGATTTTTTCACGATGAGCTCGGAACCGGAAGATTGGGTCGGTTTTAAGGAAAAGGTAGAGGCCGATCCGAATGTGCCGAATCGTAGCGAGGTATTGGCGATTATCGATAGCTCGGATGATCCGGATCGCAAGGAGGCTAAGTTACGTGCCTTGGGTGGTGGCGCCGCTTTCCGTTATGTGTTGAAAGATATTTTCCCTTCGTTACGTCGTTCGGAATATAAGATTGATTATACGGTGCGTGAGTTTACGGTGGATGAGGGGCGTGAGATCATCAAGACTCGTCCGCAACAGCTAAGTTTAGGGGAGATGTTCGCGGTGGCTAACAGCTATGAGATCGGTAGTGACGAATATGATAATGTATTTGATATTGCTGTCCGTATGTTCCCGAATGATCCGGTAGCGAATCTTAACGCTGCGAATATCGCTATGGGCAAGGGTGATTATGCTTCCGCTAAGAACTATTTGGCGAAGGCGGGGAACGCTCCGGAGGCGGTTCACGCAAAAGGAGTGTTAAGTATGTTGACCGGTGATTTGACAGAAGCGGAGACCCTATTGAAGCAGGCTCAGGATATGGGTGTAAAGGCCGCGGCGATAAATTTAGAGGAATTGCGCAAGAAAATAGAGGATAATGCGGTATTTGATAGTTTCAACGCTGTAAAATGATAGCTATTCCTCCCTAGGTATAGGGCAGAAGGCACTTAATTTGTAAATGTCATGAAGACAAATATTAATAATAATTTCTTTTATATGGAACAAGCATCAGATGTAGTAGAGTTGGTTCTGCCTCATGAGGTAGATAATCCAAACAGTGTCTATCTGTATCTGGAAGGAGATGCTTGGTGCGCATACGAACGTTCAGCCTATTATCTGACTCAGATGGAGGTACCGGTTGTATTAAAGAAAGAAGTGATCCGCAGCGACTATGATGTGGTCTTACTGAAAGCTTTTTTCGCCGTGAATGATATGTATTTGCCGCTTTCTCCCACGGCTGTGCTGAAGTTGGTTGCCGACGATAAGCTACAGTTCCAGATAAGGGATAGGGTAGAAGGTTTTTCCGAATGGAAAGAGAATGAGTTAAAAAAATTATCTGCTTGATAAGGAAGCGAACGCTTCTTATTTAAGCATGTAAAGTTGAGGGGTGTAAGGGTCCTGGAAAGTAGTGATACTTTTCAGGACTATTCTTTTGTATGGGATGCCTCCCTGTAAATGATTACCCGGCAATCCGGGGAGAGAGTGACAGTGAATTGGTCTCCCAAAGCCTCGTTGAGAGTTCCTTGCCACCATGAGGTGAGCTTTCGTCGGCGAATGGGCCAACGGAGTCCTTCCGTACTAATCTCCCCTTCGGGATAAAGAACGAAAATGGAGATTTGTTGTCCCGGATAAGAAGCGAAGGTTGTTGTTTCTAAGATAGGAGTGAAAAGGCCATAGTCGGATAACATCTCCACCCGCTTGAATAAGTGGGCATAGTCCATAAGAAGGGATATATTTCCCAATGTATGATCCTCACGCAATCCGGTAGCACCTAATATAAGAACTTCTCGATAGCCTTGGGTATGGGCGAAACGGACGGATTTGGTGAGGTCGTTGATCTCTTGGTCCTCTACATGATGGATTCGGTCTGCGTAGCGTTCGCGCAGGCCGGCGGGTATGCTGTCCAAGTCTCCTACGATAGCGTCCGGATGAATACCCTTTTCATAAAGTGTCTTTACGGCTCCATCACAAGCGATAATCGTTTTCGCTTCCTTTAATAATCTCAAGGGTAACTCAGCGGAAGGAAATCTCCCATTCGCTACGATCACACATCCTCCTTCCAGACTTTCCATATTATCTCCCATAATTCAAAATTCATAATTCAAAACTCTTCCCCTTTCTTCCGCCAATTGTAATAGCCTACTATGGCTAGTGTCGCATAGCAAAAATAGAGTAGCATCGTCGGATACAAGCCCCGAAGGTAATAAAGATATACGGAAACGAGGTTTACGATTACCCAAAAAATCCAATGCTCGATAATTCGCCTTGCCAGCATCCAAGTAGCGACAATGCCTACCGACGTGGTGAACGCATCGCCTACGGGGATGGGAGAGTCCGTGAATTGATGAAGGAGATACCATAAGATGGCGAATACAACGGCCAATGTTCCGATAATCCCCACGAAAAGCGGAAGGCTCAGATGGGTGTATAGGATACAGTCGGAGGGAAGACTGTCGTTTTCCGTGTGTATCTCATGTTTCTTCCGGGTCCATTGATAGAAACCGTATATGCTGATTCCTACGTAATAGGTTTGCAATCCCATGTCCGCATAGATCTTAGCGGACAGGAAGACAAATACATACACGAGGGAGGTGAGGAATCCCACCACCCACATGGCCTTATGTTGTTTAATCTCTAGAAAGAGATAGAGTAGACCGGTTATTACTCCGAAGTATTCTAGCCAAACCATTTTAGTAATTGAAAATTAAGTTAGAATTTGAAGGTGATCCTGGCCATGGCGTTCGTGCCGGCTTGGGTGAAATAACCGTCATCCTTTTTACGTGTGTCGTTTTCGATATAAGAGTATACCCATGCGTTGGTCTCGTACTTCTCGTTGAAGAGGTTGTTGATAGTCACGTCTAGGGTTATTTCTTTCATGAACTTAGGCTGGAAGGCGTAACCGATACGTAGGCTATTGATAAAGTAGGGATCGATGGAACGATCCTTGCTGCTTGAATTGTCTATGTATTGGCGGCCTACTACTTGCGAGTTGAAACTAGCGATAAATCCTTTGTAAGCGAAATCGAACATGCTGTTTGCGATTAGGTCTGGGGAGAAAGCGATATTCGTTGTACCTAGATCGTTGATCTCTTGTACTCCGGTATCCCAGTTATCCACGTATTCCACGAAATGCTTGATTTTATTTTGGCTGAGGGTTACGTTCGCGTTCCAATTCAGCCAAGAGGTGATTTGTACACCTCCGGTAAGCTCGATGCCCATTCGGTAGCTATCCTTTATATTGGAAGTGAGGGCCTCACCGATCTCGCTGATCTTGCCGGTCAGGATCAATTGGTTGTTGTAATCCATGAAATAGAGATTGGCTCCAACCCGGAAACGGTTGTTACCAAAACTATAACCGGCCTCGTAATCATATAAGGTCTCGTGGGTAGGACGTTCTTCGGGGCCTGCCTCCGTGAAATTGTCACGGTTCGGTTCCCGGTTTGCGACGGAGAAAGAGACGAATGCGTTATGGCCGTTGTTATGGAAGTTTATACCGGCTTTCGGGTTGAAGAAGTTCCAGTTCTTATGAATGTCCAGCTCTTCCTCGGCTTTGTCATCGTTTCCCTTAATGGTGTAATGGATCCCACGGTATTGTAAGTCCAGATAGCCGGTGAAAAGAGGGGAAAGACGTTGGGTCAATTTTGCGTATGCGTTGTAGTCTAATTTCTTACCGGTATTGCGGTAATATTCGTAATCCGGTTGTGGCAAGACGTTTGCGCTTTTGGTCCACATTACCCGGCCAAAATGGTCGCCTACGTAGTTGTTGACGGCGGTTCCCAGCGTAAGGCGGGTGTTGTCATGTTGATAGTTCGCGCTATAAACGGCTCCATAGAAATAATTGTCGAGCCATTTACGGCGCACAAGGTCCGTCTTTTTTACGGTATTACCCTCCGGATCGATATATTCCGGTAGTTTATAACTGCTGAATTTGGCTTTCGATTTATAATCCTCGTAATATCCGTTACCATCGGTGTAATGAAGGGTCAGGTTCATATTCCAGAAATCTCCGATACGCTGGCTGGCCATTAAATGGTAGTTGTGTTGCCAATAATTATCCGTCTGATTGTTATAAAACTTCTTCACTCCATCTTCCTCATATTCTCCGCATGGATTATAGCTACGATCTGTGTCAAGTAAATAAGACGGAACACCGTTCCATGCTTGATAGGTCTTCTCGCTGTTCCCGAAGGCTTGGAATTTAATCAATGTATTATCGGCATAGAAAGCGGCGGAGGCATAGTAAGAGCTCATACGGGCGGAGGCACGATCGATAAAGCCGTCGCTACGGATATTGGAGTAGCGGACGTCGAAAGCGAAATGATCGTAAAGTAATCCGGTACCGCCTTTTACCGTATGCTTCAGCGTACCGAAAGAACCTGCTGATACGGAATATTCGCCGTAAGGCTTTAAGGACGGTTTCTCGGTCTGCATGGCGACCGTAGCGCCAAAAGCCGCGGCTCCGTTCGTAGAGGTTCCGGCACCTCGTTGGATCTGGATCGATTCTACCGAGGAGGCTATATCGGCCATATTAGCCCAGAATACGGTATGAGACTCGGAGTCATTAACCGGTACGCCATTGATCGTGATATTGATACGGTTCGCGTCTGTACCCCGGATACGAAAACCGGAGTAACCTATACCTGTTCCGGCATCCGAGGTCATGATAACAGACGGGGATTGGGAGATAAGGAATGGGATACCTTGCCCGTTGTTCCGGCTGCTTAGCTCTTGTTTGGAGATGTCGCTATAAGCTACCGGGGTTTCTTTCCCGACTTTGGTAGCGGTAATAACTACTTCATCCAAAGATACGTCTTTTGAGATTTTCAAGGAGTCGACCGGACTGGGCATTTGTGCCTTGACGGTTGTAGCCAGTAAGGAGCCGGCCAAGATAACCAATACATTTTTCATCTTTTCATCTTTTTGCTTTAAAACTAAATAGATGAATAGAAAGGATCGGAGAAGCATGAATCCCTACGACAGCATTACCTGTACAGGTTCTATGGGTATGATCTCAGCCCGCTCCTTTCGTGAAGGATTTTGCGAGCACCCCTTCGTATTCGGCAGCAAAGATAGGCATAAAAGTGTTAATAAATATTACTGTCAATAGTAAATCGGATTTCTATAGATATTAATTCTGATTACTATGGATAGTAATCCGGTTTGTGTCGTATTAATTTTTTCTGTAAAAAGATGAGGATATTTTGAGAACTCATTGATTTTTTGTATATTTGCGGGCGATTAAGTGAAGTTGAGGAGGGGGCGGGTAGTCCCCTTCTTTTGTTCTTAACAGATATGTGTATGATAGAAAAGAAAGTGGTAAGCCAATTAATAGAGGAAAAACTAGCCTCTTCAAGCAATTATTTAGTAGACGTGGTGATTAAACCGGGAAACCTGATAGTCGTTGAAATTGATAACGATGAAGCGGTAAGCATTGATGATTGCGCCGAGTTGAGCCGGTATTTGGAGGAGCATCTGGATCGTGACGTCGAGGATTATGAGCTGGAGGTTGGCTCCGCCGGCATTACTTCTCCTTTCAAGGTACTTCGCCAATACGTCAAGAACATCGGAAACGAGGTGGAGATGCTGTTGAAAAACGGCTCGAAGCTGACCGGTGTGTTGAAATCTGCCGACGAGAACGGTGTGGTTGTCTCTGTCGAGAAGAAGGTGAAACCGGAAGGCGCTAAGCGGAAGGTGACTGTGGTGGAGGATGAGTCGTATACATTTGATGAAATAAAATATACAAAATACTTAATAAGATTCAAGTAAGATTATGGCCAAGAAAGAGGAAACAATCAGTATGATTGACACCCTTGCGGAGTTCAAGGAGTTGAAGAATATCGATAAAGATACGATGATTAGCGTTTTGGAAGATTCGTTCCGTAACGTGATCGCCAAGATGTTTGGCACGGATGAGAACTATGACGTGATTATCAACCCTGAGAAAGGTGATTTCGAGATATGGAGAAACCGTACGGTTGTGGCTGATGATGAATTGGAGGATGAGAACTTGCAGCTTACGTTGACGGAGGCCCGTAAAATCGATGCCGACTGTGAGGTGGGCGAGGAAGTGACCGACGAGGTGCATTTCGCAGACTTCGGACGCCGTGCGATCTTAAACTTGCGCCAAACTTTGGCTTCAAAGATACTTGAATTGCAGAAAGACAGCTTGTACGCTAAGTATAAGGATAAAATCGGCCACATCATCGCCGCTGAGGTTTATCAGGTGTGGAAGAAAGAAATCCTGTTGCTGGATGACGATGGTAATGAGTTGCTACTGCCGAAATCCGAGCAAATCCCGACCGATTTCTATCGTAAGGGAGAGACCGTACGTGCGATCGTTCAACGTGTGGATAACTATAATAACAACCCGAAGATCCTTCTTTCCCGTACGGATAAGGTCTTCTTGCAACGGTTGTTTGAGTTGGAGGTTCCGGAGATTAATGACGGCTTGATTACGATCAAGGCGATCGCCCGCATCCCGGGAGAGCGTGCCAAGGTGGCTGTCGAGTCATACGATGACCGTATTGATCCGGTAGGCGCTTGCGTAGGTATGAAAGGCTCTCGTATCCACGGAATCGTTCGCGAGTTGAGAAACGAGAACATTGATGTGATTAATTACACCTCAAATCTCTCTTTGTTTATCCAGCGTGCCTTAAGCCCGGCTAAGATCTCTTCTATCCGTGTGAATGAGGAGGAAAAGAAAGCTGAGGTTTATCTACGTCCGGAGGAGGTTTCTTTAGCGATCGGTAAGGGCGGTCTGAATATTAAGTTGGCTTGTATGTTGACTGAGTATACGATTGACGTATTCCGTGATATCGAAGGAGCGGACGAGGAGGATATCTACTTGGATGAGTTCTCCGACGAGATCGACAGCTGGGTGATCGACGCACTGAAGAATATAGGATGCTATACGGCGAAGAGTGTCCTTGCTATGGACCGCAATGAGATTATTGAACGTGCCGATCTGGAAGAACAGACCGTGGACGATCTTTTAGCTATCTTATCTGCGGAATTTGAAGATGAAGGTAACGAATAAGTATTACGACAAAGTTAGATATGCCTATAAAATTAATTCAAGTACAGAGAAAATTGAACGTGGGAATCAACACGGTGGTTGAGTTCCTGCACCGGAATGGGTTCTCGGTTGAGGATAATCCCAACACGAGGATCAGTGATGAACAGTATGCTTTGCTCGTAAAAGAGTTTGGAAAGGATCTGCCAGAGAAAGATCGTAATTTTGCGGCGGATCGTATGCGGAAAGAGGTTCCTTCTGTGAAAGAAGAGAAGACCGCGGAAATAAAGACAGTGATACCGGAAGAATTCAGACCTAAGATCGTAATGAAGGGTCATATTGATTTGGATGGTGGACAACATAAAAAACAGCAGGAAGAGCCGAAGGCTAAAGAGGAGCCTAAGGTGAAAGAAGAGCCTAAGGTAAAGGAAGAGCCGAAAGTGAAGGAAGCGCCTGCCGCTCCCGCTGCTCAAGCTCCTGTTAAACCCGCGCAGCCTGCGCAGGCTCCCACGGAGAAAAAAGAAGAAAAAGTTATAGTAGTGGAAGTGGAAAAAGAAAAAACCGTAGAGAAGCAACCGGTTGTTGCGGAACCTAAGGTGGAAAGTGTGAAACCGGAACAGGAAGTAGAGAAGACCGAGGAAAAGGATGATAATCTTTTCCGTTTGAACTCGGTTAAATTGGAGTCAAAGATCAAGGTAACCGGTAAGATTGACTTGGATGCGCTTAACCAATCGACTCGTCCGAAAAAGAAAACGAAGGAGGAGAAGCGGAAAGAGCGTGATGAGAAGCAAAAGTTTAATAACAATCGGCCGGGTAATAATAGCAACGGTCCGGGCGCTCCTCATAAGAGTCCGAATTCGCCGACTTTGATTAAACCGAACGCTCCTGCTAAACCGGGTGAGGAAGGTGACGCTAAGAAGAAGCGTAAACGTATCAAGAAAGATCGGGTAGACGTGAATAATACGCCGGGTACGAATTATCCGCGCCCGAATCGTGACGATCGTCCGAATAACGACCGTAAGCCTCGCTTGAAGAAGCCGGTGAAAGCGGAAGTTAGTGAAGAGGATGTTCAAAAGCAGATCAAGGAGACTTTGGCTCGCTTGACCAACAAGAATAATAAGAATAATAAGGGGGCTAAATACCGTCGTGATAAACGTGACGCCGCTGTGAAACGTGAGCACGAGTTGATGGAACAGGAAGAACTGGAAAGCAAGGTATTGAAGCTGACCGAGTTCGTTACGGCCAACGACTTGGCGAACATGATGGACGTATCTGTAACGGAGGTTATTGGTACTTGCATGAGCATCGGCCTTATGGTTTCGATCAATCAGCGCCTGGATGCGGAGACGATCAATATTGTGGCTGAGGAGTTCGGTTATAAGACTGAATATGTAAGCGCGGATGTTGTCGAGGCGATCAACGCTGATGAGGAAGATGATAACGAGGAGGATTGGGTAGCCCGTCCGCCTATCGTAACGGTGATGGGACACGTTGACCATGGTAAGACTTCTTTATTGGATAATATCCGTAGCGCGAACGTAATCGCCGGTGAGGCCGGTGGTATCACGCAGCATATCGGAGCCTACAACGTGAAGTTGCAGAATGGCCGCCGTATCACGTTCTTGGATACTCCGGGTCATGAGGCGTTTACCGCTATGCGTGCCCGTGGCGCAAAGGTGACGGATATCGCGATTATTATCGTGGCCGCTGATGATAACGTGATGCCTCAGACGATCGAGGCGATTAATCACGCTTCGGCTGCCGGTGTTCCTATTGTTTTCGCTATTAATAAAATCGATAAGCCACATGCTAATCCTGAGAAGATCAAGGAGGAGTTGGCGAATATGAATTACTTGGTGGAAGACTGGGGGGGTAAGTACCAGAGTCAGGAGATCTCCGCTAAGAAAGGTATCGGTGTCGAGGAGTTGTTGGAGAAGGTCTTGTTGGAGGCCGACCTGTTGGATTTGAAAGCGAATCCGAAAAAACGTGCGGTTGGTTCTATCATCGAGTCTTCTTTGGACAAGGGACGTGGCTATGTATCTACCATATTGGTGGAGAACGGTACGTTGAAGATGGGAGATATCGTTTTGGCGGGAACTCATCAAGGACGTATCAAGGCGATGTTCAACGAGCGTAATCAACGGGTGGAGAAGGCCGGTCCTTCCGAGCCGGTATTGATCCTCGGTTTGAATGGTGCTCCTCAGGCCGGTGATACATTTAATGTATTGGAGACTGAGCAAGAGGCGCGTGAGATAGCTAACCGTCGTGAGCAATTGCAGCGTGAGTTAGGTCTTCGTACGCAGAAGATGCTTACTTTGGATGATATCGGACGTCGTATCGCCGTGGGTAACTTCCAAGAGTTGAACGTGATCGTGAAGGGTGATGTGGATGGTTCCGTAGAGGCTTTGTCCGACTCCTTGATCCGTTTGTCTACCGAGGAGATTCAGGTAAACGTAATTCACAAGGCGGTTGGCCAGATTTCCGAGTCGGATGTGGTTTTGGCAGCGGCTTCGAACGCTATCATTATCGGATTCCAAGTTCGTCCGTCTTTGCAAGCACGTAGAAACGCCGAGAAGGAAGGTGTGGAGATCCGTTTGTATTCTATCATCTACGATGCGATCGAGGAGGTGAAGAGCGCTATGGAAGGCATGCTTTCTCCGGAGATCAAGGAGGAGATTACCGCTTATGTGGAAGTTCAGCAGGT
>NZ_FR885301.1:23795-41034 GCF_000436315.1 Parabacteroides sp. CAG:2
AGCAGGTATTCAAGATCACCAAGGTCGGTACGGTTGCCGGATGTATGGTTAAGGAAGGCAAGATCAAACGTACGAACAAGATCCGTTTGATACGTGACGGTATCGTTATCTATGCCGGTGAGCTAGGTTCTTTGAAACGTTTCAAGGACGATGCGAAAGAGGTCGTGGCTGGCTTGGATTGCGGTTTGAATATTACGAACTTCAACGATATCCAAGTGGGCGATATGATCGAGGCTTACGAAGAGACAGAAATAAAGAAGACGTTATAACGATGAACTGGTTGGACATTACATTGCTATGTCTGGCAGGGATAGGATTTGTGAAAGGCCTGTTTGATGGAATCATCAAACAGGTTGTTTCGCTTATAGCCCTAGTGATCGCGATCTTTTTCTGCGGGAAAGCGGCGGCTTGGCTGAAAGGATATATCTTGGCGTTGGGTTGGTTTCCGGAAGAAGGGGTTACGATCTTGAGTTATATAGCGGGTTTTATCTTGATTATGGGGGTATTTATCCTAGCGGGTGAACTGGTTACCAAGGTGGTAGGGGCGACACCGTTGAGCGTTATCAACCATTTGTTTGGGGGTTTTTTCGGGTTGCTGGTCGTTTTGGTCTTTACCAGTTTGCTGTTGAATGCGCTGGAGTTCGTGGATCGCGGATCGGTCTTGATTCATCGCCAATCGAAGATAGAATCTCGTTTTTATTATAGCGTGAAGCAAATAGTACCAACAATTTTCCCACATAATTTGTTTTCATTAGGAGAATGAAGGGCTTTTATCAATGGTTAATTTATAATTATGCAGGATTCAAATCATATCATTAATGAGGTAACGAGCGGAGATTATAAATATGGCTTCGTTACCGATATTGATACGGAGGTGATCCATCGTGGATTAGACGAGGAGACAGTCCGTATTATCTCTGCCAAGAAGAACGAGCCGGAATGGTTACTCGAGTTCCGTTTGAAGGCTTTTCGCCATTGGCAGACGTTGGAGATGCCTACATGGCCTCACTTGAATATCCCGCCGATCGATTATCAGGACATTATCTATTATGCCGCCCCTAAGAAAAAAGAGGGACCAAAGAGCTTGGATGAGGTAGATCCTGAGTTGTTGAAAACATTCGATAAACTGGGTATTCCTTTGGAAGAACAGAAGCATTTAAGCGGAATGGCGGTAGACGCCGTGATGGATAGTGTTTCCGTGAAGACTACTTTCAAGGAGAATCTCGCGGAGAAGGGGATTATTTTCTGTTCGTTCAGCGAGGCTGTACAACATCATCCGGACTTGGTGCAGAAGTATTTGGGCAGCGTGGTTGGTTATCGTGATAATTTCTTTGCCGCCTTGAATTCGGCCGTGTTCTCGGATGGTTCGTTTGTTTATATACCGAAGGGCGTACGTTGCCCGATGGAGTTGAGTACGTATTTCCGTATCAATGCCGCTAATACCGGACAGTTCGAGCGTACCTTGATTGTCGCAGACGATGAGGCGTATGTAAGTTATCTGGAAGGATGTACGGCACCGATGCGTGACGAGAACCAATTGCATGCCGCTATCGTGGAGATCGTGGCGAACGAGCGTGCCGAGGTGAAGTATTCTACCGTACAGAACTGGTATCCGGGTGATAAGGAAGGTAAAGGCGGTATCTATAACTTCGTGACGAAACGAGGTTTGTGCAAAGGTGAGGGTAGCAAGATCTCTTGGACGCAAGTAGAGACCGGTTCGGCGATCACTTGGAAATATCCGAGCTGTATCTTGGCGGGTGATAACTCGGTAGGTGAGTTTTACTCGGTTGCCGTGACCAATAATTACCAACAGGCCGATACGGGTACGAAGATGATCCATCTGGGTAAGAATACGAAAAGTACGATCGTATCCAAGGGCATCTCTGCCGGTCATAGCCAGAATAGCTATCGGGGGTTGGTGAAGGTGTCCGCCCGTGCGGAAGGAGCCCGTAATCATAGCCAATGCGATAGTTTGCTATTAAGCTCTACTTGTGGAGCTCATACGTTCCCTTACGCTGATATTCAGAATGAGACGGCGATCGTGGAGCATGAGGCTACGACGAGTAAGATCAGCGAGGAGCAATTGTTCTACTGCCAGCAACGGGGTATCTCGGTAGAAGAGGCTGTCGGTTTGATCGTGAATGGATATGCCCGTGAGGTAATGAATAAGTTACCGATGGAGTTCGCCGTCGAGGCTCAGAAATTACTAACGATCTCGCTGGAAGGCAGCGTAGGATAGAATAATTTTCAATTTTCAACTTTCAATTTTCAATTAGAAAAGATGTTAGAGGTTAAGAATTTATATGCCAACGTAAATGGCAAAGAGATATTGAAAGGTATCAACCTGTCGGTGAAAGCGGGTGAGGTACATGCTATCATGGGACCGAACGGTTCCGGAAAAAGTACGTTAAGTAGTGTATTGGTAGGTAATCCCGCTTTTGAGGTAACGGAAGGAGAGGTTATCTTCAACGGTAAGAATCTGCTGGATCTTTCTCCCGAGGATCGTAGCCGTGAGGGTATTTTCTTGAGCTTCCAATATCCGGTCGAGATCCCGGGAGTTAGTATGGTGAACTTTATGCGTGCGGCGTTGAACGAGCACCGTAAATATAACGGTCTGGAACCGGTTTCGGCTACGGACTTCTTGAAATTGATGCGTGAGAAACGTGCGATCGTCGAGCTGGATAATAAACTGGCCAGCCGTAGCGTGAACGAAGGTTTCTCCGGTGGAGAGAAAAAGCGGAACGAGATCTTCCAGATGGCGATGCTGGAGCCGAAATTGGCGATCTTGGATGAGACGGATAGTGGTTTGGATATCGATGCCTTGCGTATCGTAGCGCATGGCGTGAACCAGTTGAGGACTCCGGAGAATGCTGCTATCGTAATCACGCACTATCAGCGTCTGCTGGATTACATCAAGCCGGATGTGGTTCATGTGCTTTACAAAGGCCGTATCGTGAAGACCGCCGGTCCGGAATTGGCCTTGGAACTGGAAGAGAAAGGTTACGACTGGATCAAGAAAGAGATGGGAGATGAGTAATATGAAGGCCGAGCAACAATATATCGATCTTTTCGCCCAATGTGAGGATCTGGTATGTCGTCATAGTACGCCGGTGATGAATGCCCTTAGGGCTGATGCCTTGGCGAACTTTGAGCGACTCGGATTCCCCTCCACGAGAAGCGAGGATTATAAATATACGGATGTAGCCCAAGCGTTCGCTCCGGATTACGGTTTGAATATCAACCGGGTCGCTATCCCGGTGAATCCTTATGACGTGTTCCGTTGTGACGTGCCGAACCTGAGCACATCGTTATACTTTGTCGTGAACGATACGTTTTACGATAAGGACTTACCGAAAGCGCATTTGCCGGAAGGTGTGTATGCTGGAGGGTTGAAGGCTTTTACGGAGCAATATCCGGAGATCGCTTCCAAGTATTACGGAAAGGCGGCGCCGAGTAGCAAGGATGGTATTATTGCGTTGAATACGATGTTAGCCCAAGATGGTTTCGTGGTGTATGTACCGAAAAATGTCGTGGTTGAGCGTCCTATCCAATTGGTGAATATTTTCCGTAGCGATGTGGATACGATGGCGAACCGTCGTGTTCTGGTGATTATGGAACCTCATTCGGAAGCGAAGCTATTGGTTTGCGATCATAGTATCGATGACGTGAAATTCTTGGCGACTCAAGTGGTTGAGATTTTTGCGGAGGAAGGTGCTCGCTTTGATTATTATGATTTGGAAGAAAGCAGCGAGTCTACGACCCGTTTCTCTTCCGTACACGTAAAGCAGGCGGCTTCGACCAATGTCTTGGTAAACGGTATTACGTTGACGAATGGCTTGACTCGCAACAATTATTATGTGGAACTGAATGGCGAGTATGCCGAGTCTACCTTATGCGGTATGTCCGTTCTGGACAAGGAGCAACAGATGGATACCTATAGCCATATCACCCATGCGGTCCCGAATTGTACCAGCAACGAGTTGTTCAAGAACGTACTGAATGATCATGCCGTAGGTGTCTTCAGCGGACGTATCTTGGTGAAAGAGGATGCCCAGAAGACCGCCGCTTACCAGACGAACCGTAATCTGTGCGCTACCCGTGAGGCCCGTATGTACAGCAAGCCGCAATTGGAGATTTACGCGGATGACGTAAAATGCTCGCACGGTATGACGACCGGTCAGTTAGATGAGAACGCTTTGTTCTATATGCAAAGCCGCGGTATCCCTCGTGACGAGGCCCGTATGTTATTGAGCGTGGCTTTCACTTCCGACGTGATCGACCATGTACGCTTGGAGGCGTTGAAAGACCGTTTGCATAAACTGGTAGAGAAACGTTTCCGCGGTGAGCTGGCTAAATGTGCCGGTTGCCGGATTTGTAAATAATCGCGAATAAGAAGAAAACTGTAATCAGACATGGATTATCCCGACGATCATGTAGGGAACCATGTCTGATTTTTTTATATCTTTGGCAGTGACAAATTAAAACCTCCAACTTATGCAGTTAACACACATCGCCCTATGGACGAATCATCTGGAACGTTTACGGGATTTCTATGTAAAGTATTTCAACGGTAAGAGTAACGAGAAATATGTGAATCCAAAGAAAGGATTCGCCTCTTATTTCGTCTCTTTTGAGAGTGGCCCCGCTTTGGAGATCATGCAACGGCAAGATATTAATGAGGCTTACGACAAGGATCATATCGGCTTGGCTCATCTGGCTTTTCATGCGGATACGAAGGAGCAAGTGGATCAAATGATCGAACGTTTCCGGATGGATGGATACACGATCGCCGGTGAGACCCGCACTTCCGGGGATGGTTACTATGAGGGTGTAATCCGAGATCCTGACGGAAATATAGTAGAGATCGTCGTGGGCGGGGAGCCGGAGATACAAGTAGCTTTATTTCCTCCTTATGAGTTACTGCTGGAAGCCGATCCGGATCGGGAGAAAGTAGAGGCTTACCTAAAGGATTCGGATTGCTTTATCGCTACGGTACGAAATTCCGTTGCCGGCGTGATCGTGGTTCGCAAGGAGGAGGGTGGCAAGGCGGAGATCATGAATCTTGCCGTGGCGGATATCTTCCGTCGGCGAGGAATCGCCCGGAAACTATTACGGCATGTATCTAATAAATGGGCTCCGGCTCAAGATGTCGAGCTTTTGCGTATTTGCACCGGAACCTCAGCCGCCGGCCCGATGATGCTTTATCAACAGGAAGGCTTTGACTTGGTAGCTATAGATTGCGATTATTTCGTGCGGAACTATGCCGAGCCTATCTGGGAGAACGGCTTTCAATGCAGGCATCAATTGATTCTTGAAAAGCGATTAAAATAGTATATATGAAAAGAAAATCGGGAGGTTTAAGGCCTCCCGATTTAATTATTAGTAATCTATGAATAGGTCCTCGAATGAAAAATCATCGGGGCTAATGGCATCACATTTCCAGTACGAAGATCCCTTTCGGTGCCAAGGATAATTCGTCTCCCAATGGAATCTCCTTTCCGGTTAATATCTCTTTTCCGGAGGTTTTACCTCGCAATACTTCCGCATAGCGGGCCAACGGGAGGTTCACCTCCTTGTCGCTGCCATTCATCAAGATCAATACGCTCCGGCCATCCAGACTGCGCTCGTAAACATAGACACCTTGGTTCACCATGAAATGTTTCATCTTGCCCTTAGCGATGATATCGTTGCCCTTGCGCCATTTCAATAAAGTCCGGAGGAAATTCCATGCGTCATTTTGTACCTCGCTGCGACCGGATGCCTCGAATTGATTCACCTTGTCGCCGGGCCAGCCACCGGGAACATCCAGACGGATATATCCGTCTCCCTTCTCCTTGGTGCCGTTCATCAGCAACTCCTGCCCGTAATAGAGCTGGGGAATACCGGGGATCGTCAACAAGAATGTCACCCCTTGCTTGAACGCGTACAAATCATCGACAGACTTAGGCATGGAGGGAAGAAAACGATCCGTATCATGGTTCTCCAAGAAACGCAATACGTTATAGATATCGGGATATACATAATCATAGCACATATGCTCGAAGATCGTGTGCAAGCCTCCGGAATACCCGGTCTCCTCATGGAACGCCTTGCTCGCGATACCCATCAAGCGGAAATCCATTACCGATTTCAGCTCGGTATCCTGCCCGAAGTTCAACCGGCTGCCTTTCTGCCAATAAGCGGAACCGATCGTGTAGTTCATCCACGCCTCGCCTACGATGTTATACTCCGGATACTCGTTCATGACCTCCGTGCACCAATTCCGCATCATGTCCACGTCGGCATACGGATACGTATCTTGACGGATACCATCCACGCCGCAATACTCGATCCACCAGATAGAGTTCTGGATAAGGTATTTGGCTACATGTGGGTTCTTTTGGTTCAAGTCCGGCATGCTCGGGACAAACCAACCGTTCAGCATCGTCTCCTTATCATAATCCGACACGTAAGGATCGAAATAAGCCTCTTTATCGTGGTTGGTCTGCACGTAGTTATCGAGATTATTAAACCAGTCGTGGCTAGGGATATCTTTCATCCAAGGATGATCGCTTCCACAATGGTTGAAGATCATATCCATTACGACACGCATGCCCCGCTCGTGCGTCTTCTCGATCAAGCGGACGTAATCCTCGTTCGTGCCGAAGCGTGGGTCTACCCGATAATAATCCGTCGTGGCATATCCGTGATAAGAGCCTCCCTCCATGTCATTCTCCAATACCGGGTTCAGCCAGATAGCGGTAACGCCCAGATCCTCGATATAATCCAAATGCTGCTCGATACCGGCCAAGTCACCCCCATGACGGGCGTTCGGGCTGTTACGGTCTACCTTATAAGAGGTACGCATCGGGATTTGATCGTTCGAGGGATCTCCGTTTGCGAAACGATCCGGCATGATGAGATAAAGCACGTCGGAAGAGTCAAACCCCTTGATCCGATCGGCGTTCGGTTTACGGGCCTTCAACTCATACGAGTAATTGAAACTCTTTTTGTCCTTCGTGAACGTGATATCAAACCTGCCGGGCTTGGCGTTTTCCACGTCCAGATAGATCAATAGGTAATTCGGGCTTTCCAACGCTACCGAGCTTTTCAACTGTACGCCGGGATATTTCACGCTAGGGAGATATCCGGCGATATCCTTACCGTATACCATCAGCTGGAGTTCCGGGTTCTTCATACCACTCCACCAGAAGGTCGGCTCGATTCTAAGGTTATCGGCTGAAAGCGTACTGGAAGCGAAAAGGGCCAGTAAAAGGCTCAAGAATAAATGTCTGTTCATGATATATGTTTATTGATTTATATGACAAGGTTGTACATACGCGAAGATAGAAGGATTCCATTGATAATAACACGCTTTCGCCCGGCGAAAAGGGAATAAAAATCACGCGAACGTTTGCGAACCCTCGTAAATTAAGACTATCTTTACTGCCTAAATCTAATCAACTAATTCAAATGATAAAAAGTCTAATTGTATCCATGTTTCTGACAGGTTGCGTTTCCTCCCTGTCCGCACAACAAAGTTTTTGGAAAGAAGATTTCTCCGCCGGGAAATTACCCGACGGCTGGATGATTGTCGATTCAACGAAATCGGCAAAGTGTGAATGGATTGTAACCGATCAGCCTTATCCCGGCTCTTTCCAGTTCGAGCAACAAGCACCTCCCATCGCATCTACGAGCCGTGGCTATCATATGCAATTCCGGCCGGGCGTAGTCACCGGGGAGGAGATCACGAAGTGGAATCAACGGGAGGAATACCCGAACGGCTATTTCCAGACCAGCGCTATCGATTGCGCGGGAAAGAACGATGTGGTATTGAAATTCCAGCACCTGTTTCGTTGGAATAATTGGTTCACCGGAAAACGTGCCGGCCTTTGGGTAGGCGTCAGCAACGACGGGGTGAATTGGAAAGAGTATAACGTGATGGATAAGATCCTTGCCGCTACCCAGCTTCATGCCCCGGTGAACGAGGAGATCAACATCAGCGAGGTAGCCGCGAATCAGAAAACCGTCTACTTGCGTTTCTTCTGGCGGGATATCTTCTCTTGGTATTGGATGGTCGATGATATTGAGCTGACAGAGCCTTTCGCGCATGACTTGGCCTTGGAGAAAGTGACCTCACACCAAGAAACCGGGAATACGTTCACGAAGGAAGACGTGTTGAAAGTGAAGCTGAAGAACGTTGGCTCCCAGCCCGTAGACGAGGATTTCACGGTAACCGCCTCTTTAAACAACGGTCAGAAACTAACCGCCACGGTAACCGCCTCCGGGCATCCGATCGCTAAACAAGAGGAATATGAGGTAGCTTTCCCTGCTACCGACCTAACCCAGATGGGCTCCTATAAAATAGAGTTCGCTATCCAATACCCGAAGGATGAGCGTTCGTCAAACAACGTATTAAAAGCGAACCTGTTCGCCGCCCGTATGAACTTGGGTAAGTTGACGAAGTTCAATAAGATCAGCAACACGGAATATGAGTTCGTCTCCGGGTACGCTAAGGTTAAGTTGATGTTTTACCGGGATGATATCTTCCGTATCTGGTTGGCACCGGATGGGGAGTATACCAATCCGGCGGCAAACTCGATCGTTGTAGATTATGGGGTAAAGAACCCGAGAGTCTCCATGGCCGACAACGGCAGCTATTATAAGTTCACGACTTCCCAATGTGTCGTACGTGTCTATAAGAACCCTATTCGTTTCGCCATGTATGACAAGAATAACCGTGCCGTGATCTACGAGGAGGCCGAACCACTTGCCTTCGGACTAAAAACGACCCAAACGATGCGCCGTAGCGGTGATGAGGATTTCTACGGTTGCGGTATGCAACAAGGTAATTTCTCATACGCTGGGAAGGAAGCGGATATCGAGGTGACCGGTTGGGATGAGGATCAATCCTCTAACCCGGCTCCCTTCTATATGTCCACGAAAGGATATGGCGTATTCCGCAATACGTTTGCCCCGGGACATTATGCCTTCAACGGCACGGAGATGTTGGACAAGAACTATGATGATGGCTTTAAGCTGATGGGCTTCACCAGTCAGTTGACGCATAACGAGAATCGCTTTGACGCATTCTACTTCTACGGCCCTTCCTTGAAAGACCTATTGAACGACTATACGGATATCACCGGAAAACCTTTTATGCCGGCGATGTGGATGCTTACGATGGGAGATGCCGACTGCTATAACAAAGGGGAACAGCGCACCGGATGGCCTCAATCCACCCCGGACGTAATCAGCCAAGTTGCTGATAAATATGTGGAATATGATATGCCCCGTGGCTGGATCTTGCCGAACGATGGCTATGGTTGCGGCTATGTGAAATTGGATTCTGTTGTGACGGAATTAGGTAAACGAGGCTTCCATACGGGCTTGTGGACAGAGAATGGTGTGGATAAGATCGCCTACGAGGTTGGTAAATGTGGTACCCGCCTGTGTAAATTGGATGTGGCTTGGGTTGGAGAAGGCTATGAGTTTGCCTTGAACGGCTGTAAATCCGCATTCGAGGGGATCGAGAGCAATACGAACGAACGAGGCTTCGTATGGGCTGTTTGCGGTTGGGCCGGAACTCAGCGGTATTCTACGGTATGGAGCGGTGACCAAGTGAGCAACTGGGATTATATCCGTTACCATATCCCGACGATCACGGGTGCCGGCCTTTCCGCTATGAACGCCGCTACTAGCGATGTGGACGGTATCTTCGGCGGTTCCCCGAAAACCTATACCCGCGACTTGCAATGGAAGGTCTTCACCCCGATCTTTATGACCATGAGTGGCTGGGCAGATGCCGACCGTCAGCCTTGGGTATATGGGCATCCGTACACGGATATCAACCGTAAATTCTTAAAGCTGAAGATGCGTCTGAACCCGTACGCCTATACCTATTGCCATGAGGCGCATATGACCGGTGTACCCATGGCTCGTGCGATGGTACTGGAATTCCCGGATGACGTGGTTACCCGTGATACGACCACCCAATATCAATTTATGAGTGGCGAGTGGATGATGGTTGCTCCTGTATATACCCGTAAGAACGTACGTGATAGTATTTACTTCCCTGCCGGAGAATGGTACGACTATTGGACCGGAAAGAAATACGAGGGTGGCAAGTGGTTGGATAAATATGAGGCTAAACTGGATATTTGCCCGGTATTTATCCGTCAAGGCGCCATTATCCCGATGTACCCGGATATGAATTATGTCGGTGAGAAACCTGCGGATGTCTTGACCTTGGACTTATATCCCTATGGAAACACCTCTTTCAATTTATATGAAGACGACGGTCTCACCCGTGATTATAAGAAAGGCGAGTTTGCCTGTACCTTGATCTCTGTTTCCTCCCCAAAAGGTGAGAAAGGAACGATCACCGTGGATATAGCGAAAGCGAAAGGAGATTATAAAGGACGTTACCAAGAGCGTACTTACCTATTGGATGTCCGCTCAGAATCCAGCCCGTCAAACGTAACCGTAGCCGGGAAGCCGCTATCTGCCATCTCCCCCGAAGCGTTCAATGCCGGACAAGAAGGCTGGTACTTCGATGCCTCGGACCGTATGGGAAGGGTTAAGGTACGGACGAACCGCTTGTCTACGAATCAGGATCAGAAGATTGTAATTGGTTTCTAACACTTCTATTTATTTTAAAGGTATATGAAAACACAATTGACTTTATGTATATCCGGGACATTGACGCTTATCGGAATGTCCGGTTGCGAAAAAACTCTGGAGCGTCCTATGAATGTTGTGTATATCTTAGCGGATGATTTAGGATATGGAGATGTTGGCTGTTATGGCCAACAGATTATCAAGACTCCCAATATAGACCGGATGGCGAAGGAGGGAATGTTGTTTACGCAGCATTATGCCGGATGTACGGTGAGTGCCCCTTCCCGTTGCTCCTTGATGACCGGATTGCATACGGGACATACGCAAGTCCGGGGAAACCGGGAGATCACGCCCGAAGGCCAACAGCCGATGCGGGAGGATACCTATACGTTGGGTAAATTAATGAAATCGGCCGGTTATACGACCGGTATCTTTGGTAAATGGGGATTGGGAAATCCGGGCTCTGTCTCCATTCCCAATAAGATGGGTTTCGATGAGTTTTATGGGTATAATTGTCAACGCCAGTCGCATTCCTTCTATCCGGATCATTTATGGCATAATGAGGAGAAGGTTCTTTTTCCTGAAAACGAGAACAATGCTTGCAAAACATATTCACAAGATTTGATTCATGAGCAAGCATTGAAGTTCATTCGGGATCATAAGGAGCAACCGTTCTTCGCGATGCTTACCTATACGCTGCCTCATGCGGAATTGAATCTTCCGCATGATTCTATTTATAAGATGTACGAGAACTCATTCGAGGAGACCCCTTATATTGGTAAGTTTGATAAAGTGTATGGCGGTTATAACACCTCGGAGAAACCCTTGGCCTCCTTTGCCGCCATGGTCTCCCGGTTGGATAAATACGTGGGGGATGTAATGGCTGAATTGAAAGAGTTGGGTTTGGATAAGAATACGATCGTGATTTTTACCAGCGATAACGGCCCGCATCATGAGGGTGGAGCTGATCCGGACTTTTTCAAGAGCTACGGACCTTTCAGGGGGATCAAACGGGATGTATATGAAGGAGGCATCCGTATACCTATGGTGGCATGGTGCCCGGGTACGATCAAGGCCGGAGCTCAATCGGATCATATCAGCGCATTCTGGGATGTCATGCCTACGTTGGCAGAGCTTACAGGTACGGTTTTGCCCGAGCAGACGGATGGAATCTCTTTCTTACCAACCTTGTTATCAAAGAAAGATCAACAGGCCCATGATTATTTATATTGGGAATTTCACGAGTTGAATGGCCGGGAAGCATTACGCTCCGGTAAATGGAAACTAATCCGACAACCGATCGTGGGTGAGACTATATTGGAACTGTATGATTTAAGTAATGATATACATGAGGATACAAATTTGGCGGAGAAATATCCCGATAAGGTAAAAGAACTGGCAGTCTTGATGGACAACGCCCGCATAGAGTCTCCGTACTTTAACTTTGGAAGAGAAAAGTAAACGTGCGAGAAGAGAATAAAGTGTAGGCGTAATATCTGTTAGGTAATGATAAAAAAGGCTTTCTTTCAGCGAGAAAGCCTTTTTTTTGTATCTTTGGCTCTCGTAATTTTAAGACAAAAAGAAGTAAGACTATGTTAGACGTTCAAGCGATCCGAAAAGACTTTCCGATCTTGGATCATAAGATATACGATAAACCGCTTATATATTTTGATAATGGCGCTACTACCCAGAAACCTTGTCAAGTGGTAGAAAAGATAGAGAATGGATATTATAACGTAAACGCCAATATCCACCGAGGCGTACATTTCTTGAGCCAAGCGGCGACAGAGGCGCATGAGGAGGCTCGCAAAACGGTACAGCATTTCTTGAATGCCCGTTCCTCGAATGAGATTATTTTTACCCGGGGAACTACGGAATCCATTAATTTGATCGCTTCCAGCTTTACGGATGAATGTATGTCGGCAGGGGATGAGGTGATCGTGTCCGTTATGGAGCATCATTCCAATATCGTTCCTTGGCAGATACAAGCGGCCCGGAAAGGTATTACGTTGAAGGTGATCCCGATGAATGAGAAAGGGGAGTTGAATCTGGATGAGTATCGTAAATTATTCTCGGATAAGACTCGTCTGGTTTCCGTGACTCATGTGTCTAACGTCTTGGGTACGGTAAATCCGGTAAAGGCGATGATCGAGATCGCTCATGAACAAGGCGTGCCGGTGTTGGTAGACGGGGCTCAAGCCGTTCCGCATATGAAGGTGGATGTGCAGGACTTGGATGCGGAGTTCTATGTTTTCTCCGGGCATAAGATTTACGGACCGACGGGTATCGGGGTCTTGTATGGCAAAGAGGAGTGGTTGGATAAACTTCCTCCGTATCAGGGAGGAGGCGAGATGATCGCTACGGTCTCGTTCGAGAAGACAACTTTTAATGAGCTTCCCTTTAAGTTTGAGGCGGGAACTCCGGATTATATTGGTAGCACGGCGTTGGCGGAAGCCTTGCGGTATGTAGACCGGATCGGTATAGAGAATATAGCTGCTTATGAGGATGAGCTTTTGCGGTATGCGACCGCTGGATTAAATACGATCGAAGGGATGCGTATTTTCGGACAAGCGGATCATAAAGGAGCGGTGCTTTCTTTTTTGGTGGGTAATATCCATCATTACGATATGGGGATGTTGCTGGATCGTTTGGGAATAGCGGTTCGTACAGGGCATCATTGTGCCCAGCCTTTGATGCATGCCTTAGGGATCGAGGGGACGGTGCGGGCGTCTTTCTCTTTTTATAATACGAAAGAGGAGATCGATACGTTCATCGCAGGTGTGGAACGAGTTCGGAAGATGTTTTGAGTATGATGTATTATATTAAGAAATATCCGTTTTCACTGGCGATTATATTGATCGTTATTTACTTGTCGTTCTTTAAGCCGCCGAGGATGGATGATATCCCTTTATTCCCAGGTGTGGACAAAGTGGTTCATTTCTGTATGTATGGGGGGATGTCGGGGATGTTATGGCTGGAGTTCTTGCGGAATCACCGGAAGTATGAGACGGTATTATGGCATGCTTGGATCGGGGCGGTTTTATGCCCGATCGTTATGAGTGGGATTATTGAGATATTGCAAGAATATTGTACGACGTACCGGGGTGGGGATTGGTTTGATTTCTTGGCGAATACTTGCGGGGTGATCGCCGCTACGGCATTCGCTTGGTTCGTGCTTCGCCCTTGGATTGTGAAGGAGCAAAAATAATGTAAGCTATATATACGATAAATAATAAACTGGGATATGTTATTACCCTATATGGAAACCGGGCGTATAGAGGCCGGTTGTGATGAGGCGGGAAGAGGCTGCTTGGCGGGTGCGGTATTCGCCGCCGCCGTGATTCTTCCGGAAGATTTTAAGAATGAGGATTTAAACGATAGCAAGCAATTAAGCGAGAAGAAACGGTATAAGCTTCGTCCTGTCATCGAACGTGAGGCGATCGCTTGGGCGGTAGGCATCGTCAGTCCGGAAGAGATCGATAAGATTAATATCTTAAAGGCTTCTTTCTTGGCTATGCATCGTGCGATCGAGCAACTGAAAGTACGGCCGGAACATTTATTGATCGATGGAAACCGTTTTACCCCTTATCCCGATATTCCGCATACGACCGTAGTAAAAGGCGATGGCAAATACCTGAGTATCGCCGCCGCCTCTATATTGGCTAAAACCTATCGTGATGATTATATGAATGAATTGGCCTTGGAATACCCCGCTTATCATTGGCTGGACAATAAAGGTTATCCTACCAAGGTCCACAGGGAAGCGATTCGTACCCACGGAATCACGCCTTATCATCGCAAGACTTTTACGCTCTTACCGGAGCAGCTTACACTCGGTTTTTAATACGTATATAGGCATAACCTTATGCGTATATACGTATGAGGCTATGCCTATATCGGTGTAGGCTTACACGTATATACGTATCGGCTCGTGCCTATATACGTGTGAAAACACCTGTTTTTATTGTTGTTCCTTTGCCCGGTAAGCCATTGCGTACAGACGCATTTGCTTCACCATCGCTACCAACCCGTTGGAACGGGTAGGGGATAAATGCTCTTTTAATCCTACCTTGTCTATAAAGTATAGATCCGCATCCAAGATTTCTTGAGGGGTATGGCCCGATAAGATCTGTATCAGCAAAGATACGATACCTTTTACGATCACGGCGTCGCTTTCTCCTTGGAAAATAATCTTTCCATCCACATAATCCGCTTGGAACCAAACCCGGCTTTGGCAACCCTCGATCAAGTTACTTTCCGTTTTATATTTCTCATCTAGCGGGGGAAGGGAGTTTCCCAGATCTATTAATAACGCATATTTGTCCATCCAATCATCGAAGACTGAGAATTCTTCGATTACATTGTCTTGAAGTTCATTGATTGTCATTTTATCAGTATTTTATCGATTGTATATTACTTCCAGTACGGTTTGACCGGCAGCTTTTAGAGTCTCACGGTCTATATTTTCCATATTATCTTTTTGAGTATGCCAATAACTGGCGAAACCTGTTTTAGACTCAGGGTCGTAGTTAATGATGTCGATACTCGGGATATTACGTCCGCTAATCACATATTGGTGATCGTCTGTGATGGCTCCACCTGCGGCGTTAATGAAATATTTGCCATATCCCAGATCGCGGGCCGCACTCCATACCATCTCGACGATCGGGGCTGCCGCACGTAAGGATTGTTGCTCCTTGAAAAACGTGGCGTTCTTGCCGCCCACCATATCCAATAAGATTCCGTATCCCGCCGTATAATTAGGGACATGCGGATTTTTTGCCCAGAACTGGGTACCTAGGCACCAGCTATCCGGTGTATAATCGGTTACGAATTCCGGCGTACCATAATCCTCCGCATCGAAGAAAATAATATCGATACCGATACCCGGGGCTTTTTGCCCGATTTGACGGGCGATCTCCAATAAGGCACCTACGCCGCTACCGCCATCGTCCGCCCCGTCCAATGGAGTCCGGTGCTTGGAAGGATCGGGATCGTGGTCCGAATAGGGACGGCTGTCCCAATGCGCGAATAGTAAAACACGTTTACTATTCTCCGGATCAAACGAGCCTATGATGTTTCTCGCTTCCAGCTTCGTTCCGTCGTAGGCGGTTAGTATCGCTTCCTGTTGGTAGACTTTGGCGCCAAAGCGCTTCAATTCAGACGCTAAGTAATCCCCGCATGCTTTATGAGCCGCCGAGTTAGGCACACGGGGACCGAAAGCGACTTGGTTCGCTACATAGGCGTAAGCACTGTCTGCGTTGAAATCGGGAACAGCTGAGGCGATCGGTTGTTTTTTGATCTCCGGCATATTACTTGTCTCTTTGGTTCCTTTGGCTCCACATGATAAAAGAGCAAAACTCAATAACGCAAAAAATAATCTGATCATAAATCTGTTTTGTTTATAATGTTTTTACGGAGGCAGCCGCTTGAACCTCGTCTAATACACGCATCAAGTTTCCACCCCATATCTTGGCGATATCTTCCTCTGTATATCCTTTCTCTATTAATTTAACAGTGATCTGTATGAAATCGTTGTCACTTTCGCAACCGATAATTCCGCCACCGCCATCAAAATCAGAGCCGATACCTACATGATCGATACCGGCGACTTTCACCATATGATCGATATGTTCGATGGCGTCAGTAAGGCTCGCGTTTTTATAATCCTCATTGATATAACGGTCGAGCAAGCAAACTTGCGCTACGCCTCCATTTTGGGCAAGGGCCTTTAGTTGTTCGTCGGTCAGGTTACGGTCGTGCTTGCACATCGCCATGGATGAGGAATGCGAGCAGATGATCGGGGCCTTGGACAATTTGATAACATCCCAAAATGACTTCTCAGAGGCATGAGACATATCCACCATGATACCTTGGCGATTCATCTCTTTTACAACCTCTTCACCAAACGGACTTAAACCGTCCCACTCTTTCTTGGTATGGGTGGATGAGTCGCAAATGTCGTTATCGTAGGAGTGGCAGAGTGTAATATAATTGACACCCATCGCCTTAAACTTAGCGATATTCGCCAAGTCCTTACCAATACCGTATCCATTCTCTATACCGATAAAGAACGCTTTTTTCCCTTCATTCTTCAAGCGGATGAAGTCTTGGTTCGTAACGGCGATGCCACATAAATCCTTATTCAATTCAGCTTGCTTACGAATACCTTCGATCAAGCCTGTTACTTTTTGTACGGCTTCTTGTAAAGAGGCCTCATCACGTTTACCTTGTCCGATGAAGGCCGCAAGGAACACCCCGTCTAGTTTCCCTTCTTGCATCTTAGGGATGTTTACCCGGTTACGTTCCCGGTCCGCGATGCTGAATCCGGCACGTTTGAACCAGAAAGGAGTATCGGTATGTGTATCTACGGAAAGGAAATGCTTGTGCATCTCTTTGGCTTGGTGGAAAGTCTCGGCCTTTCCTATCAGATGGCGGAATATCCTTAACATCGTAGTGTCGCCTCCGTAAGTCAATGCTTCCGGATGCCATTGAACTCCCATGATGGATCGATTCGGATAAGCGTCGATAGCCTCGATAATACTGTCGGGCGCATAAGCGGTAGCCTTGAAGATAGGCGCCAACTCCTTGATCGCTTGATGATGAAGAGAGTTTACGGCTAAGGTATCTTTCCCTAGAA
>NZ_FR885301.1:41054-78362 GCF_000436315.1 Parabacteroides sp. CAG:2
TTCCCTAGAATAGAGGCTAGCTGTGAGTTCGCGTCAACAAAGACACGGTGTGAGCCATACGAACTGGGTAAATCTTGCCTATGCTTGACAGAATGATCGCCACGTTGTGAGGGGATGTCTTGGTAAAGCGTACCGCCAAACGCTACATTCAACAGTTGCAATCCCCGGCATATGCCTAAGACGGGAATATTTTGGTCGGTAGCCATCTTGATTAGTTTCAACTCATACAAATCGCGTACCGGATCGACTTCCTCCAGCTTTTCCCGAGGCTCCTCCTCATACCATAGAGGGTTTACATCCGCTCCTCCTATAAGAACTAGCCCGTCTAAATTCGATACGATATTCCTGAGTACCTTACCGTCAGTAACAGCCGGGATGATAACCGGAGTTCCCCCTGCCTTTACGATGGATTGGATATAGGTGGCCCCTACCCGGGAAGCACCACTTGAGATACTGGCGGAAATCCCGATCAATGGGGAGAATCGTGCCCGCACGTTTACATCGCAAGAGTCTGTCAACTCATATAGCTTTTTTAAGTTGGGTACCTCCGATCCGGGTGTCTGTGCCTGTGCTCCACATAAGATACTACAGGCGCATATTGCTGTGTATAAGATCTTTTTCATAATATGTAGTTGTTTTCGTTTGCTATTTGTTTGGGAAATCTTGTATAGCGGTCATAACCCTTAGCAAGTTCCCACCCCATATTTTCCGTATATCTTCTTCTGTATATCCTTCTTCTAAAAGTCGGACGGTAATGTTAATCAACTCATTGGTAGCCGAGCAACCGATCAGTTCCCCGTCTCCGTCAAAATCCGAGCCGATTCCTACATGATCGATACCGATTAAATTCACGATATGATTGATATGGCGGATAGCGTCACTTAAAGAAGCTTTGTTCTCTTCCTTATTGATGAATCCTTTGTATAGGCAGATTTGGGCGACACCCCCTTGAGCGGCCAGTGCTTTCAGTTGATCATCCGTTAAATTGCGGGGATGATCGCAAAGCGCACGTGCGGAAGAGTGGGAGGCTATGATTGGCGTCTCGCTCACTTCCAGTACCTGATAAAAGGTACTTTCCGCCGCATGCGAGATATCAACCATGATTCCTAATCGGTTCATCTCTTTTACCACTTCCTTACCGAAAGGACTTAGTCCTTTCCATTCCTGTTTTCCTCTAGCGGAATCACAAATATCGTTATCCCCATTATGGCATAAGGTGATATAAGAAACTCCCATCTCCTTGAACATCCGTAGGTTTTCGACCTGCTTCCCTAAAGCGTACCCGTTCTCGATGCCGAGGCAGATCGCTTTTTTCCCTTGCGCCTTAATCGTCTGGATCTCTTGGGGGGTAGTCGCTATAGCCATCCGGTCCGGATGTAAGGTTTGCTGGCGTTTTACTTGATTCAGCCGTTCTATCGCATACGCTGTCGCTGCCTGTAAGGATGCCTCATCTCGTTTACCTTGCGGGATATAGGCGACCATAAAGGTTGCGTCGATACGCCCTTCTTCCATAAAAGGAAGATTTACTTTCCCTCCTTCTTTCTCCCCGATATTAAATTCACCGGGAAAGATCATCGGGGTATCTGTATGGGAATCGATCGTCACGATCCGTTGATGGATCGCTTTGGCTTTCGCGAAACGGCGGGCATTCTCGATATGGTAAGCGAATAGGGCTTTCATGGCCTCATCCCCTTGCGGAGCCATGGCCTCCGGATGCCATTGTACACCGAATATCGTTTTCTCCGTATGTTCCATAGCCTCATTGATTCCATCCGGGGCGGTCGCTGTCGCCCTAAATCCGGGGGCGACCTCTTTTACCGCTTGATGGTGGAAAGAGTTGACAAGGATTTGTTCTTCTCCATTGAAAATAGTGCGTAGCCGGTTCGTTCCCGGTTCGAGAGTTACCGTATGCGACGGATATTCCCGCGCCAATGTCTGGCTGTGTTTCAATAGCGGGTGATCGGCTTGTGAATGGATGTCTTGATAGACACTTCCTCCGAACGCTACATTCATGATCTGATGCCCTCGGCAAATACCCATGATCGGAATTTGTCGGTTAGCGGCCAAGCGAAGCAAGATCAAATCGTATTCGTCACGTAGCGTATCTACGTCTTGCAATTGCGGGATAGGCTCCTCATGCAAATAGAGCGGATTGATGTCTCCACCCCCGCTCATAACCAATCCGTCTAGTTCGGAAACCAGTACGGTCAATGCTTTCAGATCCGTGATCACCGGGATAAGTACCGGGGCTCCCCCCGCATCCAGCACGGCTTGCACGTAGGTCTCCGCTATACAGGAAAGTCCGTCTCTCCGGTTAGCGGATATTCCTATTCGGGGAGGTTGAAGGCTTTCTTTAGCCGGTATATAATTATCAACTTCTTTGTATAGGGCCTCTAGATTCGGACGACGGACTTTCATGATTTTAAGCATCTATGTTAGCATATGTAGCGTTTTCCTCGATAAACTCGCGGCGAGGGCCTACGTCTTCACCCATCAACATGGCGAAGATTTGGTCAGCCTCGGCTGCGTTGTCGATCGTGATCTGCTTTAACGTACGGTTTTCCGGGTTCATGGTCGTATCCCACAATTGATGGTCGTTCATTTCTCCCAAACCTTTGTATCGTTGTGTATGGATCGAGTTCTCGTTGCCTCCTCCATATTTTAAGATGAACTGCTGACGTTGTTGCTCGGTCCAGCAATATTCCTCAACCTTACCTTTCTTACACAAATAGAGGGGAGGAGTCGCCAGATACACATATCCGTTCTCGATCAAGGAACGCATACGGCGGAAGAAGAAGGTCAAGATCAATGTGGCGATGTGGCTACCGTCCACATCGGCATCGGTCATGATAATCACCTTGTGGTAACGCAGCTTCTCCATGTTCAACGCTTTCGGGTCATCCTCCGTACCGACGGTTACGCCCATCGCGCGATAGATGTTCTGGATTTCCTCGCTTTCGAAGATCTTATGATCCATCGCTTTCTCCACGTTCAATATCTTACCGCGCAATGGTAGGATCGCTTGGAAGTTACGGTCGCGTCCTTGCTTAGCCGTACCCCCTGCGGAGTCTCCCTCGACAAGGAACAATTCGCAGATCGCTGCGTCTTTAGAGGAACAGTCCGCCAATTTACCGGGGAGCCCACCTCCTGTCAGCGGAGATTTGCGTTGTACCAATTCGCGAGCCTTACGAGCGGCATGGCGGGCTTGAGCGGCCAAGATCACCTTGTCGACGATTATTTTCGCCTCTTTCGGATGTTCTTCCAAATAATAGCCTAACGCCTCGCCGATCGCCATATCCACGGCACCGGTAACCTCGCTATTACCCAGCTTCGTCTTTGTCTGTCCCTCAAACTGAGGCTCGGCTACCTTGATAGAGATAACGGCGGTCAAACCTTCACGGAAGTCATCCCCTTGAATCTCCACCTTGGCTTTCTCCAATAATTTAGAATCCTCGGCGTACTTTTTCAACGTACGGGTCAGACCCCGGCGGAAACCGGCTAAGTGTGTACCACCTTCTATCGTGTTAATATCATTTACGTAAGAGAATACGCTCTCGTTGTAAGAAGTATTATAAGTTAACGCCACCTCGACAGGGATACCCTGCTTCTCGGTAACGATATGGATTACGTCTGGAATCAGTTTCTCTTTAGAACGGTCGATATAGCGGACAAACTCTTTCAATCCCTCATCCGAATGGAATACCTCGGACTTGAATGAACCGTCTTCTTTCAGAACTCGCTTATCTGTCAGACGTAGCGTAATACCTGCGTTCAAGAATGCTAATTCACGCAAACGGGTAGCCAAGATATCATACTTGTATTCCGTGACCGTAAAGATAGAACCGTCCGGCTTGAAAGAGATCGTAGTACCTGTTTTATCCGTATTATCGATAACCTGTACGTCGTGCAACGGCTTTCCGCAAGAGAACTCCTGCATATGTACTTTGCCGTTCCTGCGAACTTCCGCTTTCAGATAAGTAGAGAGGGCGTTTACGCAAGATACACCCACACCGTGCAAACCACCGGATACTTTATAGGTTCCCTTGTCGAACTTACCGCCGGCGTGCAGCACTGTCAGTACTACCTCCAAGGCTGATTTACCTTCTTTCTCATGAATATCCACGGGGATACCACGGCCGTCGTCGGTAACCGTGATCGAGTTGTCCTCATTGATTACCACGTCGATGTATGTACAATATCCGGCTAGCGCTTCGTCTATGGAGTTATCTACGACCTCATACACTAAGTGATGGAGACCTTTCTCGCTGGTATCGCCAATATACATGGATGGCCTTTTTCGTACTGCCTCTAACCCTTCAAGTACTTGAATACTATCTGCGGAGTACTCTGTAGAAGTATTCTTAATTTCTTCACTCATGAGTTTATCTTTCTTTAAAATCTGTAATTATCTATGTCCTCAAAAAAAATCTAACAAATGTAGTGATTTTTATCGAGATAGCGAAGTGGGGGATGTGAAAATAGCGAAAAAAGGACGGGTGTAGTAAAAAAGGAGAGAGATAAGCCATAAACTTATCTCTCTCCTTTTGATTGGTAGCCCATAGGGGAATCGAACCCCTCTTTCAAGAATGAAAATCTTGCGTCCTAGCCGATAGACGAATGGGCCATCAGGTTTAAAAAAGCCGGGCTTATTGAGAGTCCGGCTTTATACTTGTAAAAGTAATTACCTTCTGCTTATGCTAGCGCATTAACGTGCTTAGCCAACTTAGATTTCAGATTACCGGCCTTGTTCTTGTGGATAACGTTCTTTTTTGCAAGCTTATCCAACATAGAGCATACCTTAGGGAATAAAGCTTGTGCCTCATTCTTGTCTTCAGTAGCGCGCAAAACTTTCATAGCGTTTCTAGCTGTCTTTGCGTAATATCTGTTACGCAAACGTCTTGCGTTTGTCTGTCTGATTCTCTTGATTGATGACTTATGATTTGCCATTTCTAGATCTTCTCTTTATTGTTTTTTAATCCTGTTTATTGTAGCCCATAGGGGAATCGAACCCCTCTTTCAAGAATGAAAATCTTGCGTCCTAGCCGATAGACGAATGGGCCAAAATGTCAAAGCTCTCACTTATAGCGTTCTAAGAAAGTGATTTCCCGATTGCGAGTGCAAAGATAGACGATCTCTCTGAACTGGCAAAACATTTCGAAGGAAAATTTAATACTACTCACTGTTTTAACTTCTCTTTAGAACTTATATCTTCCAGATGAATTTCCAAGGCTTTAACGGAAATATTTATTTCCCAGATACATACACATAACGACGCCGCTAATAGCAATAAGGCTATGCCAAATATCCATGCGGCGAAAACCTGCCACGATACATAAATGAAGAACATAGCGATCACGCAGAGCAGCAAACTGAGTATTCCTAATATTTGCATGGAACGGGTCAGATAGAGCCTTTTCCGCAGGTTCGCTATCTGGGCGATATCCTTGGGGTCATGGGTTTGCTGATGCTTTTCTTTCAAGGCACGCACTACGCTGGCGTATGAAAGGAAGCGATTCGTATAGGCCAACAATATCAATGATATGGCGGAAAATAATAAAGAAGGGGTCGTTAAGTCCAACATAATTCTATACTTTAATTATATGTATAACGTTAATTTGAGTATCTTTGTTCTTAATCATCGTCGCAAAGATACGAATTATGTTGTGTAAAACGAGGGGGATTGTCTTGCATACGATCCCTTACAATGATAAATATTCTATTATATATATGTATACGGAGGCGTTTGGCCGGGCCTCGTATCTGGTTAGTCGTAGCCGAGGGAAGAAAAGCACGGTATCGAAGGCTTTGTTTATACCTTTGTCCGTTCTGGAAATGGAGGTGGAGCACTTGAATAAGCGGGACTTGCACCGGATTAAGGAGACCCGCATTTGTTTTCCGCTGAATGATGTTTGTTGTGATCCGGTTAAGAATGTATTGGCGCTTTTCCTCTCGGAGGTTCTTTTTAGGGTCGTGAAAGATACGGAGCCGGATCCCCGTTTATTTGATTATTTATACGAGTCCATACATCTATTGGAGTATGCGGATAAAGGTATCGCTAATTTTCATATGGTTTTCTTGTTAGGTCTTCTCCACCATCTCGGTATTTTCCCGAATATGGAATCGCATAGGGTGGGATATTATTTCGATATGTTGAATGGGGTGTTTACGGATCATATCCCGATGCATCGGCATTATTTAAATAAGGTGGAGAGCGCTTTCTTTTCCCGTTTGCTGCGTATCAGTTTTGAGAATATGTCGCTTTATGGTTTTTCCCGGCAAGAGCGGGCCCGTATTATTCATCGTATTCTTGAGTATTACCGTCTACATCTCCCGGATTTTCCGGAAATCAAATCGTTATCGGTGATGCAAAGCTTATTTGATTGATCTATTTGATGTTATATTAGCTCTTGAAAACACGTACGTGTTTTTTGAAAAAGACGTACATGTTTTTCCGGAAACACGTACATGTTTTTTCGGAAATAATGAGAAGCTTCCGGATAGGCGGGAAAAACATCCGATAACGGTTGCCTATTTGAGGAAAAGATTATACTTTTGCAATCTCAAAAGAGTTGGTCTTGTAGTTCAACGGATAGAATAGAAGTTTCCTAAACTTTAGATCCGGGTTCGATTCCCGGCGAGACTACTTGTATGACTGTTCGAACAATTGAGGAAAGATCCCTGTCTTTTTGATGGATTGTATGATTTTGCCGGGGAAGTACGTAAAGATATCCTTTAGAGACCTATTTGATAGGCCTTAAACGTTACCCATTCGCCATTATATAGACATTTAAAAGTCCGACCACTAATCCATACGTTCTCTAGTGTTGTTTGGCCGTCTTCATAGTCCATATAAAGTATATCGGTATAGTAATTGTTCCAGTCCCAGTAGAATGGAATTTCCTCTCGATCTATGCGTCCGCTTGGGTAATGATAAATTCTTGTATCCCATCCTTTCCCATCCGGATTAAATGTAAGTTGCTGCTCACAATCCAAGCCGTCTACGACAAACCAATCTGTCCATACATAATTACATAAATCATAGGTGATTTCCTCATACGGATCATAATACGGATCCTCCTCGCAACTACTGAACCCGCATAAGACGGCGATCAATAAGAATATGTTTATTAAATATCTTTTAGCCATAACTCTATACCTTTAAATACGATTCGGAGGTAAAGATACAAATTTAAGGAAAGGATATTTCTTTTTTTTATATCTTTAGCGCAAAATTTTCAGATATATGCAAAAAACATTACGCATTAAGAACGATATTCATGAGCTTTCCATGATGAATGAGTTCTTGGAAGAAGCTGGAGAAGAATTGGGATTAAGCACCGCTTTCATGATGAGCCTGAATCTGGTGATGGAAGAAGCTGTCTCAAATATAATTTTTTATGCGTATAAGGGAGATGTTGAGGATGCCGTAGACATTTCGTTGGTCAGGGAAGGTGGGGAATTGATCGTGACTTTGATAGATCATGGGATTGCTTTCGATCCGACTTTAAGAAAAGACCCTGATATTACTTTATCTGCCGAAGACCGTCCAATCGGAGGGTTGGGTATTTTCTTGATCAAGAAGATTATGGATGAGGTCTCTTATCAGAGAGTAGATGAGCGGAATGTCTTTATCATGAAGAAAAAAATAACCGAATAAAATATAAAGATATGGAAGTAGTTATTGACCAAAAAGGCGAAGAGACTGTAATTAAGATCAAAGGAAGATTGGATACGAATACGGCTCGCGAATGCGAGGAAAAGGTTTTGCCGGTATGGGAGAATCCGGGAGTAAAAGTATGTGTCGATTGTTCTGATTTGGAATATGTGAGTAGTGCGGGCCTCCGATTGTTTTTAATATTACAAAAAATGACGACTGCCAAGAAAGGGTCTTTACGTTTGATCGGTATGCGGAATGTGGTTCGTGAGACCTTTAGTTTGACGGGATTTAACGCTCTCTTCAAGATAGAAGACGCAAAATAAGTGTGAAGGTTAGGAAAAAGGTAGCCGGTGTGTCAAATTTGGCACACCGGCTTTGTATTAATCTTTTAGATCTTTGTCGATGGGGCTATCCCATTTGCCACCGTTTAATATATCAAGGGTGAAGGTATCGTCTGATTCCTTCGGGGTGTAGAGAATCCCAGTATAACGAATAATGTGATTTATGAGAGGCAGGATGTCATTAACCTCTCTTTCCCGGGTTACTTCATTTATCTGATTTTTGGCCGAGAGGTGTGCTTTGAGCATGAATTCCGGAGCCGGGATAAACGTGAAGAAGGAATGGGAGAAATTTGTTTTCCCGATATCAGAGTCGTTAAAAGTGTCGGTTTGTGTATAAGGCGTGTTTTGAGAAATGCCATTCCCAGTGGTTAAGTCAATCTTGTTTTGATAATTGGAGACATTTATCGTGAAGCTTTTTAGGGCTTTAGGTACGCCATCGGCGGATATGAACTCTATTTTGCCGACGATTCTTTGTAAGGTGATATCTTTAATGATTCTTTCTCCCGTTTGTACTTCTTGGGTGAGAAAAAGATGAAACGTATCTGAGACTTTACTGAATAGTGCGGTTTGTCCGGACACGGAGATATTCTTGTCTGAGTGGGCTAGGAAACAAATATGATAGTCGCCGGAGGGCAGTGAATCATAAATGATCGTGAAATCCGGATCTTGAGGCGTGAATTGCTTATGTTTTACCAGAATGTCCGGTTTTCCGCTTTGGTATACGATATAATCGATCCGGTTGTATAAATTATCCGGATCGATATCCGGTGTAGAAGGATCTTCTTCGGCATCGGGATTTTGGGGAATAGGCTCAGGGATATTCAGCTCGGGAATACTCTTGGTTACGGGGAAGGGTAATACTTCCTTTTGTAAATCGATCGTAAACTGTATGGGGGATAATTCCTCTTGTAGGTCGGGGTTAGGTACTTCCTTTTCCGTTCCATTACAACAACAAAAACAAAGCAGACAGGCGATAGCCACTAATTCATTTTTCTTCATAGTTGATATTTTTGGTAAATGTTTGACGCAAAGGAACGATATATTTTGTGAATTAAAAAATATTAAGCTGTTAAATTGGCGTACGCAGGGTTATTTTTCATAGCTTTGTGAATCAACAATGTAATTACCTTAGTTTAATAAAACGGAATAATACCATGAAACGAAAAATCAGAATGGGAATGGTCGGTGGAGGACAAGGCTCGTTTATCGGGGCCGTTCATCGTATCGCCGCTAATTTAGACGGACAGATCGAGTTGGTCTGTGGATGCTTCAGTTCTCGCCCGGAGAATTCATTGGCTACCGGACAATCTTTATTTTTACCGGATAATCGTATTTACGCATCTTATCAGGAAATGATAGAGAAAGAGGCCACCCTGCCTGAAGGCGAACGGATGGATTTTGTGTCTATCGTTACCCCGAATCATGTGCATTTCGGTCCGGCCATGATGGCGTTGGAACATGGTTTCCATGTCGTACTGGATAAACCGATGACATATACCTTGGATGAGGCGAAGCAATTACGAGACAAAGTGAAGGAAACCGGAAAATTGTTTATGCTGACTCATACCTATACCGCTTACCCGATGGTGAAGGAGGCTCGGGAAAGGGTACGCAGGGGCGATTTAGGTAAGATACGCCGTATTTATGTGGAATATCCTCAAGGCTGGCTATATAATGACTGCGCTGATGTTAATAAGCAGGCGGCTTGGCGGGTGGATCCCAATCGGTCGGGTAAGGCCGGTTGCATGGGGGATATCGGGACTCATGCGTTTAATCTGGCGGAATATATAACAGGGCTGAAGGCCGTGGAATTATGCGGTGAATTGAATACCTTCGTGCCGGATCGTCTTTTGGATGATGATGGGGCGGCATTGATCCGTTATGAGGGAGGCGCGAAAGGGGTGCTGACCGCTAGTCAGATCGCCGTAGGTGTAGAGAATGGCTTGAATATTCGTGTGTATGGAGAGAAAGGTGGGTTGGAATGGCGTCAAGAAGAACCGAATACGATGATTATGCGTTGGCCGGATCGTCCGGCGGAGATCATCCGTACTTCCAATGGATATATGTCGGGTATCGCCGCTCATAATTCCCGTACGCCGGGCGGGCATCCGGAAGGCTATATAGAGGCATTCGCTAATTTGTATCGGAATTTCGCCTTGGCTTTGCGATCGATTCTGGCTGGTGAGGAACCGGCTCCTGAAACCTTGGATTTCCCTTCCGCCGAAGACGGTGTCCGTGGCATGCGGTTTATCGAGACGATTGTAGCTACCGGATCGACAGAGAATAAATGGATAAAAATAATCGACTAAAAATAATACTATATATGGCACGTCCTGTAACATTATATACCCTCCAGTGGGGAGATTTATCACTGGAAACAGTTTGTCAAAAAGCGAAAGAATTCGGATACGACGGTGTGGAATTGGGACTTCCCGATCATGTGGATGTCCGACGTACGGATACGGCTTATTATCAAGGAATCAAGGATCTGTTAAAGAAATATGACTTACGGCTTTATGCGATCTCTACCCATCTGGTTGGACAAGCTGTTTGCGATAATATCGATGAGCGTCATAAGGCAATCTTGCCGGATTACATTTGGGGAGATGGCGATCCGGAAGGGGTTCACCAACGGGCTACCGAGGAGATGATCCGGACCGCCCATGCGGCAAAGATGTTGGGAGTCGATACGGTTGTAGGTTTTACGGGTAGTTCTATTTGGCATTATTTGTATTCTTTCCCTCCGGTAACGGACGCTATGATACAAAAGGGGTATGATGATTTCGCCCGTCGCTTTACGCCCATCTTGGATGAGTTTCAGAAACTGGGTGTACGTTTTGCGTTGGAGGTACATCCTACAGAGATCGCGTTCGATACTTTTTCCGCACGCAGGGCATTGGAGGCGGTAAATAACCATCCTGCTTTCGGTTTTAACTATGATCCGAGTCATCTAGGATATCAAGGGGTGGACTATGTGGATTTCATCTATCAGTTTCCGGAGCGTATCTTCCATGTGCATATGAAGGACGTATATTGGAGTGATACCCCTAAGCAGGTGGGTATATTCGGCGGTCATGTTACTTTCGGCGATCCCCGTCGATATTGGAATTTCCGTAGCTTAGGACGAGGAAAGATTAATTTTGAGGAGATTATCCGTGCTTTGAATTCAATTGGCTATCAAGGTCCGCTTTCCGTGGAATGGGAAGATAGCGCTATGGATCGGGAACATGGGGCACGGGAATCTTGCGAATTGGTGAAGAGAGTGGATTTCCAACCTTCCGCCCATGCGTTCGACGCTTGTTTCGGAAAGGAATAAATAATTATTAATTACAAAAAACACGAGATTTGATGAGTGTGAGAAAGTGGATGTTTGCCGGGGCCTTGTTATTGGCCGCCGGCTTGAGTTCTTTGGGATTTGCCCAAAAACCGGGGTTGAAGTTTAATCCGGATAAGAAGTTTAAGATTGTACAGTTTACGGACTTGCATGTGAAATGGCAAGACCCTCGTTCGGACATCGCTTTTGAGCGTATGAACCAAGTGTTGGATGACGAGAAACCGGACTTGGTGATTTTTACGGGAGATATTATCTATAGCAAGCCTGCGTTGGAAAATATGCGGAATGTATTGAAGACAGTCTCCGACCGTAAAATACCATTCTCCATTGTTTTCGGAAATCATGATAATGAGCAGGGGGCGACAAAAGAGGAGTTGCTGAAAGTAGCCGAAAGCCTACCGTATAGTTTAACGGCGGATGAGGTTCCCGAAATCTCAGGCGTGGGTAATTACGCCTTGACCGTACGTTCCTCCGACGGGAAGAAGGATGCTTTCGTCTTGTATTGCATCGATTCGAATACCTATTCAACTATCAAGGGGGTAAAAGGATACGATTATATTAAGCGTGACCAGATCGATTGGTATTGTAAGAAAAGCGCAGAGTTTACCCGGAATAACGGGGGAGAGCCGGTTCCTTCTTTGGCTTTCTTCCATATTGCGTTGCCGGAGTTTAATCAAGCGGCTTCCGATGAGAATGCCCAACTCTATGGCATACGTAGGGAAAAGGCATGCGCTCCGGCCTTGAATTCCGGCTTATTTACGGCGATTAAGGAGAATGGGGACGTGATGGGTATATTTGTCGGTCATGATCATGACGATGATTATGCGGTTTGCTGGTATGACGTATTATTGGCTTACGGTCGTTTTACGGGTGGTCCGACGGAATACATCCATATACCAAATGGAGCACGTGTGATCGAATTGAACGAGGGAGCCCGTACCTTCAAGACTTGGATTCGTACGAAAGCCGGTGTAGAGCAGCTTACTACCTATCCGGATTCATTCGTGAAAGAGTGAGGATCTATATCATTCTGAAAATGATATAAAAACTGTATTCCTTATTGTTAAAGCTCTAAATTATATCTAACTTTGCGGTTGGTTGAAAAGTAAAAACTAGAGTATGAAGAAAATTAGAGCCGCCATCGTAGGTTATGGCAACATCGGGAAATATGTGTTAGAGGCCCTTGAAGCTGCCCCGGATTTTGAGGTAGCAGGTATTATTCGTCGTAATCCGAATGATATTCCGGACGAGTTGAAGGCATACACGGTTACTGATAGCATCACCAAGTTAGATAAGGTTGACGTAGCGGTTTTGGCTACTCCTACACGTAGCGTGGAAGAGCATGCGAAAGAGATTCTGGCTTTAGGCATCAATACTGTCGATAGTTTCGATATACACGGAGGTATCGTGGATTTACGTCGTTCTTTGGACGCTGTAGCGAAGGCTCATAATACGGTAGCTGTAATTTCTGCCGGTTGGGATCCGGGAAGCGACTCTGTGGTACGTGCTTTGTTAGAAGCGATGGTGCCGAAAGGTATTACTTATACGAACTTCGGTCCGGGAATGAGTATGGGGCATACGGTTGCCGTGAAGGCTATCGAAGGCGTGAAGGCGGCTTTAAGTATGACGATTCCTTTGGGAACAGGTGTACACCGTCGTATGGTTTATATCGAGGTAGAAGACGGATACGATTTCAAGCAAGTGTCTGCCGCTATCAAGGCGGATGATTATTTCGCTCATGATGAGACTCATGTAATGCAGGTTGAATGTGTCGATAATTTGTTGGACATGGGACATGGTGTGAACTTGGTTCGTAAAGGTGTATCGGGCAAGACTCAGAACCAGTTGATCGAATTCGATATGAAGATCAATAACCCTGCCTTGACCGCTCAAATCTTGGTTTCTGTCGCTCGTGCGAGCTTGAAGCAACAACCGGGCGCATATACGATGATCGAATTGCCGATAATCGATATGCTGTACGGCGAGAGAGAGAACTTAATTAGAAGACTCGTTTAATATAAGTTGATGGTTGACAGCTGGCAATTGACAGTTCGGGAAATCCTGACTTGCGATTGTCGACTGTCAATTGTCAATTGCCAACTGAAATAATTATGCTTGATTTTATTACATGGACTGCCGATCCCGCTATCTTTACCATCGGTTCCCGGGAGATTCGTTGGTATGGATTGGCTTTTGCGATTGGTTTCGCTATTGGCTATATGATTGTAGAGCGGATGTGGAAAAAAGAGGGACTGCCGCCCGCATGGATCGATTCCCTTTTGATTTATACGATGCTCGGTACGGTGATTGGTGCCCGTTTGGGGCATTGTTTGTTTTATGCTCCGGAATATTATTTAGCCAACCCGATTGAGATTTTCAAGATTTGGGAGGGAGGATTGGCTAGCCATGGTGGTACGTTAGGTATAATTATCGCCATTTATTTCTACTCGAAGCGAGTAAGCCATAAAAGTATGTTATGGGCTTTCGATAAGTTGGTGGTTCCGACAGGATTGGTAGCTGCTATGATTCGTCTGGGAAACCTGATGAATCATGAGATTTACGGTCATTCCACTGATTTGCCTTGGGGATTTCGTTTTATCGATAATTTACACGCATGGAGAATGGGGGCGGAGCCTATTTTTACAGCTCCGAGCCATCCGACGCAATTGTATGAGGCCGCTTGTTATCTGGTGACGTTCGCTATCTGTATGTGGCTATATTTCAAGAAAGAGGCATGGAAAAAGCAAGGACTTATCTTCGGCGTATTTATGATATGCGTATTCGGGTCTCGTTTCTTCATCGAATTCGTGAAAAATGACCAAGAGCCTTTCGAGGCTGGAATGATGTTGAATATGGGGCAATGGCTAAGTATCCCGTTTGTTTTGGCAGGGTGCTGGTTTGTCTGGAGAGCGCTAAGAAATGGAAAATTAAAAATTGAGAATTGAAAATTAGAGAGCACACGCTTTGTTATTTTCAATTTTTAATTATCAATTATCAATTAAAAAAGATGTACAAGTTAAAAGAAATTGCGGATAAAGTTTATTATGTAGGAGTTAATGACCGTCAAAAGGCCCTCTTCGAGAATATGTGGCCGTTGCCATACGGCGTTTCCTATAACTCGTACTTGATCGTAGACGAGAAAACCGTATTGATCGATACGGTCGATGTTTGTTACTCTGATATTTTCTTGAAAAAAGTAGCGGATGCCTTGGACGGACGTTCTTTGGATTATCTCGTGGTAAATCATATGGAGCCGGATCATGCGGGAAGTATCCGTTTGTTGCGTCAGCAATATCCGGACGTACAGATTGTCGGAAACAATAAGACTTTCGGAATGCTGGAAGGATATCATGGCATCAAGGAAGGCTTGTTTGAGGTGAAAGAGGGTGATACCTTGAATACGGGTCGTCATGAGCTTGTATTTTATATGGCTCCGATGGTGCATTGGCCGGAAGTGATGGTTACTTATGACGTTACGGATAAAATCGTATTCTCCGCGGATGCGTTCGGTACGTATGGCACATTGGATGGTGGTGTGATCGATACGGAGATGAACGTGGAGCATTATTGGGAAGAGATGATTCGCTATTACTCCAACATTGTCGGAAAATATGGAAGTCCAGTACAAAGGGCATTACAGAAGCTTTCGGGCTTGGATATCCAGACGATTTGCTCTACCCATGGACCTGTTTGGCGTGAATATGCGTCGAAAGCGATCGATATCTATGACCGTATGAGCCGCTACGAAGGTGAGGAAGGCGTGGTTATTATTTATGGCAGCATGTATGGTAACACGGAGCAGATGGCTGAGGCGATCGCCGCTTCTTTGGCTGATAATGGCATCAAGAATATTGTGATGCATAATGTTAGCAAAAGCCCTTCTTCTTATATCTTGAAAGATGTGTTCAAATATAAGGGAGTTATCGTAGGTAGCCCGACTTATAGCAATCAATTGTTCCCAGAGGTGGAAGCTGTGTTGAGTAAGATCGAGTTGCGTGAGGTGAAAAATCGTATTTTCGGTTATTTCGGGTCTTTCACATGGGCTGGAGCCGCCGTGAAACGTTTGGCGGCTTTTGGCGAGAAGATGAAGTGGGAGACTGTCGGTACGCCGGTTGAGCAGAAGCAAGGTTTAAGCGCTACTAAATACGAGGAGTGTTTAGCCTTGGGCAAGGAAATGGCTGGGAAATTGAAAATGGAGAATTGAGAATTGAAAAGTCTAAAGGCTCCGACAACAGATAAAACGAAAGCTATTAACAATAGATCTAATTTATAAACAAAAGAAAGGCGAGATGCGTAGATTGGGAATCCTTTAATTTTCAATTTCCAATTTTCAATTTTCAATTAAAAAAAGCGTAACGTTATGAGATTAATTATCGAACCTAATTACGAGCAACTCTCAAAATGGGCTGCCAATTATGTAGCAGCGAAGATCAAAGCCGCGAATCCAACCGCTGAAAAACCATTCGTACTGGGCTTGCCTACCGGATCTTCTCCGCTGGGTATGTACAAGAACCTGATTGAATTGAACAAGCAGGGTGTCGTATCGTTCCAGAACGTGATCACTTTCAATATGGATGAGTATGTCGGCCTTCCGAAAGATCATCCGGAAAGCTATCATTCTTTCATGTGGAATAATTTCTTCAGTCATATCGATATCAAACCGGAGAACGTAAATATCTTGAATGGTAACGCCGAGGATTTGGAGGCTGAGTGTGCGTCTTATGAGGCTCGCATGAAAGCGGTCGGTGGCGTAGACCTGTTCTTGGGTGGTATCGGTCCTGATGGCCATATCGCGTTCAATGAGCCGGGTTCATCTTTGAGTTCTCGTACTCGTATCAAGACGTTAACTACAGATACGATTATCGCTAACTCCCGTTTCTTTGATAATGACGTGAATAAAGTTCCGAAGACTTCTGTAACGGTTGGTGTAGGTACGGTTCTTGACGCTAAGGAGGTATTGATCATGGTAAATGGTCATAACAAGGCTCGTGCGTTGCAACAAGCCGTTGAGGGCGCCGTGAACCAAATGTGGACAATTACCGCCTTGCAGTTGCATCCGAAGGGAATCATTGTTTGCGATGAGGCGGCTTGCGCGGATCTTAAGGTAGGTACTTATAACTATTTCAAGGATATCGAGAAGGATCATCTTTGTCCTTGTTCATTGCTAAAATAAACGAATCTCAGATAGGGCTTTCTTTGAATGCCCATCATAAGGAGTTAAGAATGCCCATTGTAAGGAGTTTACGATGGGCATTCTTATAACCTTACGATGGGCATCGTTGTTTTAGGGCAATTGGTGGCTGCCGGCTGGCTTCCTCATAGAAGATATACTTCACTGGTTAGAGGAAATATACTTTTCCTGTCAGAGGATATATACTTCATTGACAAAGTCAGTACTACTTACTTTTTTGCGTTCTTGACGTAACGATCCAGCCATAGGTCACATTCATACAATAGATGTAATATGTTCTCTTTGGCGGCGTAGCCATGACTCTCATAGGGCAATACCACATAACGTGCGATCGCCCCGTGGCCTTTTAGGGCACTGAACAGGCGCTCGGATTGGATCGGAAAGGTTCCGGAGTTGTTATCCATCTCACCATGTATGATTAATAAAGCTCCATGTAGTTTATCGGCAGACATGAATGGCGACATGGCATTATATATTTCCGGTACTTCCCAATAAGTACGGGTCTCTGTTTGGAAGCCGAACGGGGTAAGCGTACGGTTGTAAGCCCCGCTACGTGCGATGCCGGCTTTGAACAGCTTGGTATGTGTTAATAGATTCGCTGTCATGAAAGCTCCATAGGAATGTCCTCCTACGGCTACACGATTCGGATCACCTACACCCATCTCGGAAATAACTTTTACGGCCGCCTCGGCGTTCATTGTCAATTGCTCAATGAAATCATCGTTCGGCTCCGCTCCCTCACTGGTACTAACGATCGGCATCTCGACATTTTCCATTATACAGAATCCACGTAAAACCCAATAGACGGGAGAACCATAGTTGATATTCGTAAACATGTATTGAGAACCTCGTACCTGAGAAGCCTCGGCCTTGCTTTTATATTCTCTCGGATAGGCCCACATTAAGACAGGTAATGGACCGTCCTTCGCTTTATCATATCCGGCAGGGAGGTATACGGTCGCTGTTAGATCCAAACCATCCGCACGTTTATACTTGATCTTTTGTTTACTAACGTTTGCCATGGCCGGATATGGATTGGCGAAATGAGTCAATTGAGCGAATTTTTTCTTTCTCAAGTCACGAGAGCAGAGATTCGCCGGTTCTGTAATGGATTGCCGTGAAGTGATCAATTGCAGCTTTTCCGGATTCGCTACCTTTAGGATGGTCTCATAATATCCGTCCTCGCAGCGCCAAAGTTCTGTGTTCTTTTTTGTTTTTAAATTGTAACGGCTAAGGTAAGGCATATCCCCTTTAGGAGAGGCACCTTGGGCAAGCATCAATAACTCATTGTGGGCTTTATTGATATAAACGATATATTTACCATACGCATTTTTAACCGTAAGTGGATTTCCCGGATTGTTGTAATTATCGTCGGTGGATACATCGAATAATAGAACCGGAGACTCAGAAGAGCAAGGCTTAAAAGTAAATGTCCTGTTTTTACGAGTCTCCCGGGAAGTCTCGATCAATAAAGCGAAAGCATCGTCATTCCACAGGATGTTGCGGAAACGTTTCTCTGTCTTTGCGACTTCCTGTTTCTCGCTGTTGAACGGATAGCTTATTTGGTAGATAATATCCATGAAATCGGTCTTGTTTTGCTTAGGATCTCCTTTATCTTGCGCTTCCGCCCAGTAAACGGTAGCCGGTTGATCCGATCTCCATCCGAATTGGCGGGGATAAGGCGAGGTCGTGTCATATCCCATCGGAATATTGACGGTTGGATTATCCGCTAACGTATAAATGGAATTGCCTTGTAAGTCTATGACCTCGAACTTTTGTGGGAAGTTATATACCGGTACTTGATAGGAATACGGACGATGAACTGTCGCGATAAGTAACAAAGATTTATCCGGGGATAATGAAAGCGTACTGCCGTAGATTGCCGGTTTTCCGATCTCGTACACAATGCCCTCTTTTATACGTACCAATTGGGAGGTGAAATAATAGTCGAATAATTGCTCGTCGTATGGATTTTTCAGCAAGTCTTGATAGGTACGAGCGGGCATCACCTTTCCAGTACTTTCTTGAATGATGGGACCGGATGGAACTGTGGGTTTCTTTGGTGCCTTACCCCTGTTTCCCGGAACCATAAGCGTAATAAACTCATTGTCGCTAATCCATAAGATCTCCGCTCCACTTGTCGCGTTGATTTTACGGGTACTTACTTTCTGCGCTATGGGCTGTTCCGGGGTACAGATATAAAGGTATACGCCATCCGCTTCTTCCACGAATAGAGCTACCTTATTGGATGAAGGAGAGAATGAGGCTTCTGTGATTACTGCGTTGTCAGGAATTCCTTCTATCTTGATTTCTTCTTGAGTAGCGATGTTCATTAAACTGGCACCCGTATATTCGGCTTGCCGGCTCGTATTGAATGTTTCGGGACTGATACGCATTCCCGCTAATTTAAGCTCCGGTTGCGCAAGCTTGGCGATAGACCGGTACGGGGAACGCTCTAACTGGAGTGCCCACTGATTGTTATCACTAATTCGGATGATAGGAGAAAGCTTGGCCAAGGCCACTTCCTCGATAACTGCAGGAGGACGTTGATAATGTGTTTCTTGCGCTATTCCAGGACATATAAGCGCTAAAGAGAGCAGAGCTGAAAATAAATGATTTGTTTTCATAAATAGTGATATAAGAAATCCCCAAAGATAACCTGTTAAAGTATACTTTGGGGATTGTGATTAATGTAAGTTAACGTAAAAAGAGTGTTAATAGTTCTTTTCGATCAAGTCGTTGAAATCTGTTTCCTTTTTTGGAATCTCGAAGATCCAACCATCAGCATTCGGATCCTTGTGCAAGAAACCACAGAAAGTAGCGTCAAAATTAGACCCGGTTCTATCCAATGGCAAACCTAGACGTTTCAAGTCGAACCAACGGAAACCTTCGCCCCAAAGTTCGATACGGCGATGTGTCATGATCTCATCCGCTAGTTTTGCGCCAGTGTTACCCAAATCCTTGTACTCTGGATCACGTTCTTTCAACAAGGCTTGCAAATATTCCTTTGCTTTTGCGTCTTGATTGGAACGAGCGAAAGCCTCGGCTGCAGTCAAGTACATTTCGCTGATACGCATGAAGGCAAAATCACCTACAGCATCAGCTGTAGAGCGTGCCGTGAACTTGCGGTTCTGATAAACACGCTGGTTGTAAGAAGTTGCGGGTACTTCTGCCTTTCCTGTCGGATCCCACCATTGACGGCGAAGATCGGTTGGCGACATTAAGTCGTAAGTACTTTGGCTGATACATTTGATACCTGTGCGGATAGAGCTGGAGTTGAAGTTCCAAGACATATACGCATAGAAAGAGTAGAAATAAACCGTTTGGTCATTCTGTGTCATTGCGGCATACATCGCCTCTTTCGTAGCGGAAGTGATATTAGCGAAACCATTCATCAATTCAGACTGAGACATGATCTTACAGCCATCTTTCTCTGCTTCATTGATAGAATTCACTGCGGCCGTAGCTGCGTCTGCGTATTTCTGTTGAGTCAGAAGAGCACGTGCTTTCAATCCGTAAACCGATGCTAGGCTATAATGATTCTTATCATTTGGCTCATAGTCTGCCAATAAGTTCAACGCTTCGTCTAAGTCCCCGTGAATCTTCGTGTACACCTCTTCTACCGTATTACGTGCCATAGGCTCGATTTCCGGACTCGTACGATAAGGAACTCCCGGTTGAGAGTTGTCCTGTCCGTTACGATATGGTTTCGCATAATATTGTACTAGATTGAAATGACTCCATGCACGAATTGCCAAACACTCGCCCTTGATATGGTTCGCAAGCGCTTTTTCGCTATCTGTGAGTTTTGACTCATCGCTAAAGTTATCATTCAACGCTTTCAAGATGTTGTTTGCATTCAAAATGAACTTATAATAAGTTTCCCACTCACCGGAGTTGTACGAACTTGTTGCGTTCGTTGGATAACTCCAGTTTAAGAAACCTTGATGCCAAGTCTGCGTGTCCCATGTCAAATCATCAGCCAACGCTTCTCGACCGATGATGAAACCGGGCTCACCTCCCAAACCTTGGTTGCCTAAGTCTTGAGATACCATCTTACGATGAATACCGTTCAGTGCAAGATAAAGATTGTCGAGCGAAGTGGATACTGTCGTGAATGAAACGTTCTCGGTTGGGATTGTATCCATATAATCGCTGGAACAGCTTGTGCCGATAAGCGAGCCACTTAGAAGCAGTCCTGCTGCGATGTGTTTGAATAATTGTATATTTTTCATATCTTTTCCTTTGTTTGATGTATTATGAATTTAGAACGATACATTTAAACCGATCGTAAAGTTCTTAGCCGGCATATATTCATTGTAAGATACTCCGGCATAGTTAGCTTGCGGATTCAGACCTTGACGGGCTTTCAACATGAATAAGTTCTCTGCGCTGACATTGACGCGTGCACTCTTGATGTTGATAACGTTTAGGATAGACTTAGGCAAGTTGTAAGCCAAAGTGACAGTACGCAAGTTCAAGTAATTTGCGTTTGTCAACCAACGTGTAGAATAGGATTGTCCAATGCTAGTCGCATGACCTGAGTTATTGTCCAAACGAGGTACATCTGTGATCTGGCCCGGAGTTGTCCATGCGTTATGTAGATCCGGTGACATCGCATAACCGAACTCACCTACATCCATCAATCCTCTATAACTCGAGTCAAGCACCTTGCCTCCTAATGAATAAGAGAATACGGTAGAAAGGTCGAATGCCTTATAGCTCAAATTGATATTGAAACCACCATATACTTTCGGAACGGCAGAACCACTGAAATCATATTTCGCATAGCTATAAGAGTTTGTCAATACTTGACCATCTTTCTCTACAAGTGTCTTTTTTACCGCATCTTTAATATTACCATTCGCATCGGTGTTGTTTTCGGCATCAAAGATATACAATCCATCTCCGTTATCAGGATTAACACCCCACCATTGACGTAACCAGAACTCATAGATTGAATGTCCCTCCATCAATTTCTTAGAGTCTTTGATGATACCATCTTTCCGGTTGGCATCAGGCAGACGAGTCACCTTATTATTGATGAATGTAGCGTTTGCGCCGACTGATAATTTCCAATCTTTTGATTTTAATACTTGGTAGTTTAAGTCGATTTCCACCCCTTGGTTACGAACTTTACCAATGTTTTGTACGATCTTTTCGACACCACTGGATAACGGTTGGCTAACATTGAATAACAAGTCTCTGGAGGCCTTACGGAAGAACTCGACCGTACCATTCAAGCGACCGAACAATCCGAATTCTAAAGCGACATCGGTAGAAACCTGTGTCTCCCATTTCAAATTATTGTTTGCCATAGTCGGGAAGTAGAGACCTGCTTCCAAACCGTTGTTGATACCCAAATTATACAAGGTTTGATAAGGATAGTAATCCTGTTGTGTGTCATCATCTGTATAATAGATGGCATCGTTTCCGGTTTCACCGTAGGATGCCCTCAGTTTCAAATTGTCCACCCAAGTCAAGTTTTCCATGAAATCTTCTTGGCTGATACGCCAAGATGCTCCGAATGACCAGAAGTTACCCCAACGGTTATCCTTGCTAAAGCGAGAGGAACCGTCACGACGATACGAGGCTGTTACATAATATTTATCATCGAAATCATAGTTCAAACGAGCGAAGTATCCTTCTTTCTTATATTCGCGTGTATAAGAATCCATTGAGCTTATGCTTACGAAGTTACTGTACTCATACGTTCCGGAAACGATCTCATTAGTCTTCATACCGTAGTTATATTGTAAACGGTAGCTATAGTTCTCATGGCCTAACAAAGCTTCGATGTTATGCTTACCAAAAGTCTTTGTGTAATTAATCAACTGGTTGAATGTCTGTGTTAAGAAGTTTCTATTTCGGATGTTCAAACGTCCCGGTCCTGCGGTTCCGTCACCTACCTCTGGGTTCTCATATACTCTACGGCGTTCATCCTTATTGTCAAATGCGTAGTTCACTGTTAAATTCAATCCTTCGATCGGAGTGATCGTTACATAAGTACGGGCACTAGAGTTTGTGGTAGACATCAAGCGATCGTTCCACAGGGCCTCAGCGATACCGTCGCGTCCATTGCTGGAGATACGGGCTCCTTCATAATCGTAGGTATATAAAGCCGGATCAGTAACTACGTTTCCTTCTTTATCCAAATAAGCCCCTGTCTCAATATCATGCTTATGTACCGGATAGATCGGTGCCATAGAACGAATGAAACGAGATAAGTTACCATAACCAGCGGAGTTGCTAGAAGTAGAAGTAGAATAATTGGAATTTGTGCGACTTAAACCTAAATTCAATCCACTCTTGAACCATTTCACCGGATAGATATTATAGTTCAAGCGTGCGTTGTAACGCTCAAAGTCTGTCTTAATCATATATCCCTTATCATTCAGATAGCCTATGGAAGCATATGTGTCGCTCTTTTCTGTTTTTGTATTGTAGCTTACATTATATTCTTGGCGATGTCCGGTACGGTAAGCGGCATCTTCCCAATCAAGGTCCTCACCCCATTTTAAAGCCGAGGCTGATGGATTCAATAAACCGTCTGTGCCCACGATTGCGTCATTGGCGATTCCTACGAAAGGATTATATTTTAATTTGTTGATAATATCTTTAGAAGCATTAGTGGCAGCGTCGGCAGCACTTTGTCCGAGTGACATATTTGCGTTTCTCAACATTTGCCATTGCAAAGGATAATAATCGTATACACCTACTTTTGCGTAATCGTTATAAGCTCTGCTAGACCAACCTTGTGAGATACTCAAGGTAACACCTGCGCCACTGCTGGTAGAACCTTTCTTGGTCGTGATCAAAACCACACCGTTACCTGCGCTAGATCCATACAAAGATGTAGAAGCGGCATCTTTTAAAATTGTCATTGATTCGATATCAGATGGGCTGATAGAAGAGATATCACCACTGAAGATGGCGCCATCCACTACATATAAAGGAGCATTATCCGCGTTTACAGAACCAAAACCACGGATCGTTACCTTAGCAGCTTCTCCCGGTTGTCCGATAGAGGAAGTCATTTGTACTCCGGAAGTGTTTCCTTCTAATGCGGAGAGGGCGTTACTCAATGGACGTTTGTCCATCAAAGCGGCACCCACCGTGGATGCGGAACCTGTAAAAGAACTTTTCTTTGCGGTACCATAAGCTACGACAACAACTTCATCTATAGCTTGAGAATCTGAAGAAAGAACAATTCTCATGTTTTGCTGAGCTGTAGTTTCTTGAGTCCGTAAACCTACATAAGAAATAATTAGCTTTGCATCTTTCTGAGTTTCTAACTCAAATTTACCATCTAAATCGGTAATGGTTCCAATAGTGGTTCCTTTTACTACGATGGATGCACCTATAACAGGCTCCCCATCATCTTCATTAATCACTACACCGGTCACCTTCATTTGCTGGGCGACCATACACTGCACTCCCAGAAAGAATGAGAGTAGTACAAGCGTTAATTTGTGCTTCATAGAATGAATTTGTTTGTTAATTAGACACACATTATTTTTTCAAGAGACCATAGTTTGCACAGAACTATGTTTAACAGCATAATTAACAGACAGATAGCTAAGACCAAAAACCCTCCTGCCAGCTATCATAATGCAACAAGATCCCCAGTACAACTAAATTGAATTTGGCAATATCAATCAATATTATATTAGTTTTAGAATGTTTTATAACAGTTTGCTTTTTTATAATAAAAATTAGTATATTTGCGGCTGTGATTTTCAGGAGTCTTGGTGTGTACATTTTTTTGATAAGTATTTTAACTGTAGTTCTGTGCAGACTAAATGCCTTAATGGATGCTGAAAGGGAAGATGTCCATAAAGGACATCTTCCCTTAAACTTTGTGTGTATAATGAAAAAAAGTGCTGTGTTAATTAACGTTTATAAACGGATCGGATTGCCATTATAGAAATCTAGAATCTTCGTACGGAAGATAAAATCATATTTGGCCTGTGCCTGTTCCGCTAGACTTTGCGCATATTTTGTTTTAGCCTCATTAAATTCAAAAACAGTGCTTTTACCTGCGTTGTAACGCTCTTGGGCATAATTGAACGCTTCCTTGCTCGCCGTGACGGATTTGTCGGAAGCCGTATATTTCTCTTGGGAAGCCGTTGCGTTGTAGTACGCTTGCTGGATTTCCTTGTATAATGTTTTCTTTGTATTTTCCATCAGCAATTCCCGGTTGATAATGTTGATCCTTGCGGTACGAACGCTATTGCGTACTTGGAAGCGGTTGAAAAGTGGAATGCTCAATGAGAATCCGACGATCTTTTGCCCATTCTGCTTAAACTGCTCGCTAAAGGAACGAGTATCGGCAAATTCACCTCCGGAAGTAGAATGATAATATCCATTGCTGTAACTAGCCCCGAAATTTAACTTGGGGTAATAGCCCGCTTGCGCGACACGCAACATTTTCTTTTGGCTCTCTAGCAAATACTGTTGTTCCTTGATCTGAGGCTTGAACGTAACCGCATGGTCGTAAATGTTTTCCGGAGGTAGGATACTGCTCATATTATCAGCCACCGCATCTTCAATTACAGGAGTCTGTATATCGAAATTCCGGTCGCTTCGCTCTAGTTCCAGACTTTGCGCCAGATCCAGTAAAGCGAGGTTCACATTGTTTTGCGACTCGGTAAGCGTGACCTCATCTTTCGCTAATTGGGCCTTGATATCATACAGTTGGGAAAGAGGCACCTTTCCGGCGTTCACCATGGCCTCCGTTTTATTCACCTGCTCCTTGTCTAGTTCCACTTGTAGTTGCGCTATTTTCAGCAGCTCTTTATTATAAAGTACTTGCAGGTAGTAGGAAGCTATATTGATGGATAGGTCTTCTCTCGCCTTATTCAAGTTCTCGATAGACGCTTTTAGATCAAGTTTGCGGGCGGCGATATCGTTCGGTATTTTTAACCCGTCAAATAAAGGCATGTCCAGATTGATCCCCAATGTGGAATTGGCGGCGTTCTGGTCCACGATCACCCCGGATTTAGACGTGGAGCGTCCGAACTGGAAGCTCTGTCCAAGACTGCCATTTAGGGCCGGGAGCCAACTGTATTTGCTGGTATGTAAGTCTACCTTTCGGCTTTCCTGTTCCTGCTCCTTTTGCTTTAAGTCGATATTATGCTCGATGGCATATTGGATGCACTCCTCCAGACTCCATTGCTTCACCGCATCCTGAGCGAAAACATAGTTTCCGGACAGGAGGGAAGCGATTGCCAGTATATATAAGTTTCTTCTCATCATACAATCTTTCTTTTATTTCTTATTCGGGTCAATAGCTGCGCCCCGGACTTTATCGGTCGCGGCCAGTCCTTCTTGAATCTCGATCTTGATACCGTCGGACAGACCTACCTTTACAGGATGCTTCTCGAAGACTTGTTCCGGTTGCTCTTGTTTAACTAACTGAACGAATGCGGAATCCCCTTGGAACTCAACCGTACTTTCCGGGATCGTAAGTACGTCTTCCGCACGTTTTAGCACGATCTCGGCGTTGGCGCTATATCCCGCACGGATGAAAGCATCTTCGGGGATCGTTACGGCCGCCTTGATCTCAAATTGAATGGCTCCATTCTTGTCTACTCCCTTGGGCGATACATATTCCAGCAAAGCGTCGAATGAACGGCTTTCCATGGCGCCGACGGTCAATTTGATCGGCATTCCCTCGTGGATGCGTCCGATCTCGGTCTCGTCTACGTTTCCTTTGAAGATCATGTCGTTCATATTGGCTACGGTAGCGATCGTCGTGCCATCATTGAAATTATTCGCTTGGATAACCGAGTTACCTACTTTAACGGGAATGTCCAAGATCATACCGGTAATGGTACTACGGATTTGGGTCGTACTGGCCACGCTGGAGTTCTTGGCTATACCGTCGCGGATGATCTCCAAGGCACTTTGCGCGTTATCCTTTTCCTCCACGGCTTTCAGGTAGTTCGCTTTGGAAAGATCGAAATCTTCTTGGGCGATAACACCTTGCTTAAATAATTGCGTATCCCGCTTATAAGTCTCTTCCACTTGCTTCAAAGAGATATTGGCGAGGTTCACGCGCGATTCGGCGCTGTTGAGCTGTACCATCTCGGGGATTACCTTGATAATGGCGATAATCTCTCCCGCTTGGACCATCTGCCCCGCTTCTTTCTTCAGCTCGGAGATGATACCGGAAATCTGCGGCTTGATCTCCACCTCGAAACGAGGCTCTACGTTTCCGGTAGCGACCGTCTTGGTTTCCACATCCCCTTTTTCAGGGGTTACGATCTCATAAACGGTGATGACCGGTTGCGCTTTCTTCCATAAGAAATAGAATGTACCGATTACCGCTGCTCCCACAAGTACTAATAAGATGATACGCAGGATCTTTTTTACAATGCGATTCTTCATGATTATATAGTTTTATTAATTGACAATTGTTGTTTATTCTTCTCGTATGGCATCTATCGCCTTGATCTGCATAGCTCGCCATGCGGGGATCAGCCCGGCCAGCAGACCGCTGAATAATAAGATCACCGTGGCCGCTACCGCGATCTGGATGCTTACCTCTGGATGCTCCATCATGGTTCCGTTGGAAGCCGGCTGGGCACTCATGATCTTATCTACCAGATCGAGCAGGAATACCCCGGCGCTTAACCCCAACAAACCCGCTAAGGCCGTAAGTAGCAGACTCTCGCTCATGATCTGCGAGATAATATTCCAAGGCTTCGCTCCCAAGGCCCTGCGTACGCCGATTTCCCGGGTACGCTCCTTGACCGTTACCATCATGATATTACTTACACCGATAATACCCGCCAATAACGTACCCATACCCACGAGCCAGATCAAGATGTCGATACCGATAAATAGCATATTGAAGGTCTCGAACTGAGCCGCCAAGTTGATCACCGTCACGGCCTGCGGGTCGGAAGGAGAGATCTGGTTCTGGCTCTTTACGATATCCTTGATCTGTGTGATCACCGGATCGATCTTATAGCCGGGTTTGGCGCTCACGCACAAGAAGTGAATGATATCCCCTTGGTTCAGCGTCTGTTGCATGGTGCTGAAAGGGAGGAATACGCTTTCCTCGGCCCGTCCGCCGATATTGACGCTAGAAGCTCGTTGCTTCGTGACGCCTACCACTTGGTAGTAAATCCCGTTTACCCGGATATATTTCCCGCAGGGATCACTTCCCTTGAACAATACCTCGTTCACCTTGGCGCCGATCAAGCAAACCTTACGTTTCTCGATCTCATCGATCTCGTTTAGTAACCGTCCGTAATAAAGCTGCTGGGTCTCGATCTTGAAATAATCGGGCTGCACGCCTTTTACGTTATAAGTACCGCTTAATTGGCCGAAAACGATATTCTTGTCCGAGCGATTTCCCCAGATGATGGGGGAGACGGCCTCGATGTCCTTCACCTGTTTCCGGATGCTCTCCACGTCCCGGTTTCGCATGTCCCATTGACGCCCCTTGTTAAAGCCTTTGTACGACTCGCTGGTCCGGTCGGAGAAAAAGAAGGCGGAGTTCGTGGCGAATCCGTTGATATTCGAGAACATGGCGTTCTTCATCCCGTTTCCGGCTCCCAATAGAATCACCAACATCAAGATTCCCCAGAATACGCCGAAGCAGGTCAACAAGCTGCGTGTCTTGTTTCGGGTGATCGTCACCCATATCTCTACCCATCTGTCTATGTCAAACATGGTTCTTTTCTTTTTTATGATTATTCCGTTCTCATGGCTTCGATAGCCGTGACTTTCACCGCCTTGCGTGCCGGGAAATAACCCGCCAATACACCGGCCGCGATGATCAAGACCGTAGCGGAGCTAGCTATCGCCAGATTGACGGTCGGGTTACGGAAGACCGTCGTGTCTTCTCCGATATTCCCACCGGATTGGGCTCCGGCTTGGGCCATTTCCATCGCATGATTGATTAGCTCCGTAAGCCCGATCCCCATGATCATCCCGACATAGCCGAAAACGGCTGTTACGAGGATGGACTCGGCGATTACTAATGCCAAGATCGAGCCGGGTTTAGCTCCCAATGCCTTGCGTATGCCGAACTCCCGGGTCCGTTCCCGTACGGTGATCAGCATGATGTTGCTAACTCCCACGATTCCCGCCATCAACGTTCCGATACCGATAATCCAGATAAACAAGGTAATCCCGTTCATTATATTATTCCACATCAAGAACTCATTCGCCATGTTCCACATACCGATAGCGTTCTTGTCTGTCGGGTCGAATTGGTGGCGGCGTGCCATCCATTCCCGGAAACTTTCCTCGAAAGCCTCATTCTCCTCTTCGGTAGTCACCCCTTTCAAGGTAAACGTTAGCGATCCGAAGCCGTATCCTTTATTATATAGCAATTGGGCTACGGAGAATGGGATGTAAGCGGGAGCGTTATTGCTTTTGTCATCATCGTTGTACACGCCGACTACTTGATACATCATATTCCCGCATTTCACGTATTTACCCAGCGGCTTCTCGTCACGAAACAAGACCTCCGCCATACGGGGACTGATCACGATTACTTTTCTTCGGTCCCTCATGTCCTGCTCATTGATGAAGCGGCCGTTATGCGTCTCTACATTCACGTAATTGATCGGGGCATGATCCGGATATACGCCATTGGTTTGTCCCGTCACATATTCCTCGTTGTAAGTGATCGTGTCATTGTGGGAGATCGTAGCCGAGCAAAGATCCACCTCCTTGAAGTCTCTCTTCAAGGCGCCTAGGTCCTCTTCCTTGAAACTGATGCTGCGGTTGGATTGCATACCTTTCCAAGGCTTGGTGGTATAGCGTGTCCATACCTCGACCCGGTTGGTAGACATATTCCTGAAGTTGTACATGATGCCATTGCGCAACCCGTTTCCCGCCCCCAGTAACACGATCAACATGAAAATACCCCATGAGACCGAGAAGCCGGTCAAGAAGGTACGGAGCTTATTCTTTTTGATGGTGCTCCATATTTCCCTGAAATTATCAAAGTCAAACATGATTCTCTTCTTTTTCGATACGTTCAATCAACCCGTCCTTTACCCGGATAATCCGGTCTGTAGCCTCCGCTACGGAGGGTTCGTGGGTAACGATCACCATGGTCATCCCTTCTAGGTTTACCTTGCGTAGTAGTTCCATTACCTCCACGGTCGTCTTGCTATCCAACGCTCCGGTCGGCTCGTCGGCCAATATGACTTGGGGTTTTGCGATCAAGGCCCGGGCGATCGCTACCCGTTGCTTCTGTCCACCGGACATCTCATTCGGCATATGCTCCGCCCAATCTTTCAATCCCACCATGTCCAAGTATTCCAGCGCCATGGCATTCCTCTTTTTCCGGCTGACCCCTTGATAATAGAGTGGGAGGGCAACGTTCTCCATGGCGTTCTTGAATGAGATTAAGTTAAAAGATTGGAAAATGAAGCCGATCATTCGGTTCCGGAGCTCGGCGGCACGACTTTCGCTGAGATTCTGAATCAACTGCCCGTTTAATTGATAGGTGCCCGTGTCGTACGTATCTAATATCCCTAAGATATTCAATAAGGTTGACTTACCGGAACCGGAGGCTCCCATGATGGATACCATCTCTCCCTTCTCTATATCTAGGTCGATACCTTTCAAAACGTGCAGTGGGGCTCCATTAAAGTACGTTTTGTTTATTCCTCTCAGTTGAATCATCATATTATGTAGTTACTTTAATATATTAGACGTACAGTTTGCTAAATAAGTTACACTGTTGGTGAACACTTTTATCATTTGGTCACAAATATATGCTTTACTAAGATACCTTGTATCGCAAGGTACTTATAATTATGTAATATTAACAAAAGGTTTTGATCGAAAAGGTTTAGCTCTACCATCTATATCTATTAACTTGTACGTGCGGTAACTTTACGTGCCGGTACTATATGTATATATCTTCTACCATCCGTTGGACGATCATGCACCAATTGGTAGACGATCATCCAACAGTTGGTGCATGATCGTCCAACAACTGATAGATAATGAATCTCTCTGCTTCTTCCACTTAATAGATAAAGAAAAAAGCCCTAGGCTATCTTTATCTAAACCCTTACCTTTGCGGCGAAATTCAAATAGCAGAAAGATTTATGGTAACAATTGGTACGCCCAAATCGGCTACGGCAACTAAAGTCGTGCTTTGTGGCTCGGGCGAATTGGGGAAAGAGTTTGTAATAGAGTTGCAGCGTTATGGCGTGGAGGTAATCGCCTTGGATAAGTATCCGGACGCTCCGGCCATGCAGGTGGCGCATCGTTCCTATGTGGTCTCCATGCTGGATGGCGATGCCTTGCGGGAGATCATCGAGAAAGAGAAACCGGATTATATCGTGCCGGAGGTGGAGGCGATCGCTACCCGTACCTTGATGGAACTGGAGGAAGAGGGATACCATGTGATTCCTACCGCCCGTGCCACTTGGCTGACGATGAACCGTGAGGGAATCCGCCGCTTGGCGGCCGAGGAGCTGGGCTTGCCTACCTCGCCGTATCGTTTCGCCGAAACCGAGGAGGAATTTAAAGAAGCGGTGAAGGTAATCGGTATGCCTTGCGTGGTGAAGCCGATCATGAGCTCGAGCGGACACGGACAGAGCGTGGTTCGTGAGGAAAAGGATATCGATCGTGCTTGGCAGTACGCCCAAGAAGGAGGACGTGCTGGAGCGGGTAAGGTGATCGTGGAAGGTTTCGTGGATTTCGACTATGAGATTACCCAGCTGACGGTTCGGCATATCGGAGGAACGTCTTTCTTGGAACCCGTGGGACATGTTCAGGTGGATGGTGATTACCGGGAGTCTTGGCAACCGCAAGCCATGAGCCTTGCCGCTAAAGCGAAAGCCCGTGAGATCGCCGGTAAGATCACCGAGGCTTTAGGCGGACGTGGTATTTTTGGCGTGGAATTATTCATTAAAGGAGACGATGTCATATTCAGCGAGGTTTCCCCCCGTCCGCACGATACCGGAATGGTAACGATGATTACGCAAGATTTGTCTCAATTCGCTTTGCACGCCCGTGCGGTGCTTGGCTTGCCGATCCCTAATATCGCGTTTCATGGAGCGGGAGCTTCCCGTGCCGTCGTAGTGGAAGGAGATAGTGACCGCTTGGCTTTGAGCAATCTGGATAAGGTCTTGGAGCAACCCGATACGCAGATGCGTTTCTTTGGAAAACCGGAAGTTCATGGACATCGCCGTATGGCCGTCTTGCTGGCTCGTGGTTTGGATGTGACGGAGGCAAGGGAGAAGACCGGAGTGATGATGGAGCGGTTAAATGTTAAATTGTGATGCTTCCTAGGATAAATGAACGTTTTGGTGTGTGTTGTGAATAAAATGTGAATATTTGCAGACCTATTTTTCTATCAAAATAGTTTATTTTTGTCTCAAGTTTTTAAAGAGACATTTGATAATCTATAAACGCAGATTACATATGTTTGTTTCACTAAAGAGTGAAATCTGATTGCCGAAAGTTTGTACTTATTTTATGAATACGACAAATGGAAATATGGGCGTTGATTTGAAACGCTCTATTTCTATTCTCGGTGAAGATAAAAGAGTGAGCAAACAGATCAATAGCTAAGGGTGGGTAGATTTAACCAAACAGACATCCTTATCTCCTTTCACCCACCCTAGCTATTGTTCTTATTTTACATGTATTCCTTTTGTATTTCTCATTGTTTCCATCACGGCATGAGTGTCTACTTGGACCTTTTCTTGTATAAACTCCGGGAGGTTGTAAGTCCACAACAAGTCTTTATAATATTTTACGGGATTTCTTTGTGGCAGGAGGAATGGTTTATGGGCCGTGCCTTTATCATCGATATAGCTAAAGAACGGGCGTGTGTATAATCCATCCAACCTGCGACTGCTAAATACCAGCCAACGATTGTTGTGGCTCCATGAATGGTAGCTTTCTCCTTCGGCGCTGTTCGCCTCGGTTAGCGGGTACGTCTTTCCGTCGGATAGGCGGATCATATATAATTCGGCGTCTTTATGCCAAACCCCGAAACCGCCATATTCCTGTAGGGTAAAAGCCAGATATTTACCATCCGGTGAGATTCTAGGGAAGGATACGCTTTTGTGGTTGGCCCGGCCATTGTATAAAGTATCTACTTGCTGGCCTAGGGTGCGGGTTTCCGGGTCAAAGTCGACACGGCATAGGCTGTAGGTCATTTGTCTGAAATTCTTAGAAATAGAATCTACGGCGGCGGTCGAACTGAAATAGAGGCTCTTCCCGTCGGGAGAGAACGCTGGGAATATTTGCCATGCGTCTTTGGAATTTAACGCTTTGCAAGAGAATACCTCGTTCTTCTTTACGTCATAGATCACGATATCGGAGTTATGATCCAATACTTCCAGCGTATTGGGATTATTGATGAAGAAGTTTTGGTAGGTATCGCATACGGTGGCCGCCAGATAGTTACCATTCGGATGCCAATACATGTAGACAAAGTTTGAGACGGTCTCGGGAGTCTTTGTATTTAGCTTGGTGATTTTCTTTCCATCAATCAGTACGGAACCGGCGTGTTTGCCTCGCATATGGAAAATCATTTTATCCGGGTTCCCGGAGGAAAACGTGTGGCAGTTTACGCAGTTATAGTCGGTTAGGCTATTCTCATAAATCACGCTTTGGTCATAATTTTCCAAGTTTCGTTGATAGATACCCATCCTGTTCCACATATCATTGCTCAAGGCTAATAACCGATAGGCTATATATTTATCAATGGAATCATTTACGATGTCCATATGAAAAGGCGTATAGGCATTCCATTCGCCCTGTATGCGTTTAGCGATGGTCAATTCTATTTGGTTTCCGGCATTCTCTTTCAATAAGGCTTTCCATCTCTTTTGTGGGATCTCAAAGAGCCCCTCATCGCTATAGACTTGGAGTTGAGTCTTTTCCCCTTTAATGATAAGGCAGTGCTCACTGCTATCGGCGATAGAGAAATTGAGCGGGGCGATGTTCACAGGGATGGTCACATCCTTGTAATCCGGATAAATGGCGATTTCCTTGTTTAGACTCTTGGCGATCTGTACGTCGCTTTTGGAGCATGAAACCATCAAGGCGATGAGAAAAAGGAAAAGATATCGGTTTGTATTTGTGTAAGTCTGTCTTTCCATATGTGTTTTATTTAGAGAGTATCAAATAGTACCAGAAAGTAGGTTGATAGTCGGCTATTCCAGTCGCTACATTTTGTCGGGCATGCCTTAGTCCCAATACACGTTGCTTGAATATCGAGAACTCGGACAGGATTTTATCGGTTACCCCATACTTGCGGCAATATTCCGGATCATGCTCCGCATAAGAGATCACGGCTTGTTGCAAGGGTTCGGGTAATGCGGGGAGTACTTCCGTCCCACTGAATCTTTCAACAAACGTTTTTATAGCGGGCAGGTCTTTCGATAATAATAACGTACCGATCGTATAATCCAATGCGGCTTTATTCAGGGGATTCTCTTCCAATATAATCATCAGGTTATCAAACAATCCGATTATATTGGCGAAAAGGTCTTTGTCGCTGGATAGGCTTTTTCTTTTTGTACCTAATTCCGGGTCGCTCTCCACCGCTTGGTCATTATATAAGAACTTTCGTTGCGAGGAGGCCCATCCGTGATAGGCCCATGTCTTTTCCAATAATGATATAAACTTCTCGGCCGCGGGATACTGTCCGTATATCAAATGGGATTTTATTAATAATTTAGTCATGACGGGACTGCCGTATGTAATTCCTACCGAGGTACCAAAAGCGAAATTGTATGCCAAGGACGTGATTCCTACATGGTAGTATATCTGGCTGAACAGGAAACTTTCCTCTATATGCGCTTGGTACTTTGAGACTAAAGATTGTATTCCGCTTTGCGGATATTTGAATAAATCAGTCTGCATGACACCCTTGTGGGATAAGGCAAGGTTTAAGCAATTCAGGTGTAAGTAGTTATTATAGTTTAGATCGGCGGACGAGATTATGGCGTCCCATTGCTCGGTATCTATGTAATGAAACATTTGCATCAACGTATAGAAATCTTTATTCCTCTGTTGAAGAGCCGTTTGCGTATAATACATACCGGATAAGGCAAGTAATGCTACGGCTACTAAAGCTTTTAAATAGGTTTTTATGTGATCTAAGTAACGTGATAGGAAGAATAGAAGCATAACGAGTAGCGCTACTTGCCAAGAGAAGCCGTAGAATGGTTCCAGCTCAATGAAATACTCTACATAATCTTTCATCCAAAATACATAGTCATAATCGGGTTTACTGCCCCCTAGAACGCATAGAGAACCTACGATAAGCAGCAGGATCAACGGGATGAAGCTTGCGTACCAGCGTTCGCATTTTTGTAATACATCAAATAGTAAGATGCTAAGGGAGAATAATATAGCTACAGATCCCATCGTGTAAAACAATCCGGTCGCCAGCAAGCAACCAATTAAGGTACGGTACGTCCAATTAAATCTTCGTGCGCTGTAACTATATACGTTAAGCGCCAATGACCAAAACAACATGGCTATCAGTCCTTCATAATGATAGCTATCTTTCATTAGGTAAAGATATTGGAATAGGATGGGGAGAAAGGCCAAGGGCATAAGATATAATGCCGGATGTATCTTTCGTAAGGTCAGCCAGAATAACCAACCGGAGATTCCACCGATCAAGGCGGTCACCAGCGATCCGATAAGCGGGATTCTGAAAAACTGTATCAAGAATTGAGAGATAAAAGTCGCTAGCCCCCCTATCTGCTTAAGTATGCTGAATATATAGGTGGAATCGAATAGGAAAATCTGCTGCTGTTCCCGATAAAAAAAGAGAGGCTCTTGCATGGTCTGCAAATGAAACCATAAGACGCCGGTCAATAGAATGAATGGAAGCGGTGGTAATATCTTCTTATATAAAGTACTCATGTGATTTATTCTATTTACGATAAGTTACGTCAATTCCTTTATCCTCTTTGGCTAGCGTGCTAAGCGCCCGGATCTTGGAGGATACTTTTCCGGTAATAAACTCGGGTATATTATAAGATTTCATGAAACGGTGATAGTAGTCTGTGTCTTTCTGAGGCAAAAGGAAGGGCTTAGACGCATTTCCTTCTTCATCTATATAAGCAAAATAAGGACGTGTGTATAACCCGTCTATCCTTCGACTGCTGAAGACGATCCAGCGGCTGTTGCTACTCCATGAGTGATAGCTCTCCGTATCCGTGCTATTGGCGTTTTGCAAGGAATGAGAGATTCCGCTCGCTATATCCAGTAGATATAGATCTGCGTCTTTATGCCAGATCGAGAAGTTACCGTAGCCGGACAGCGTATATAACAAGAATTTCCCGTCTGGGGAAACACGGGGAAAAGAGGCGCTCTTCCCATCTTTTCCGGCATTGTATAAGGTATCTATACGGGAGCCGAAACTCCGGGTTACGGGATCGAACGCTATGGAGCAAAGGTTATATTTTACTTCTGAATATTCATGCGGCATGGAACGTGCCTCTGCCGAGCAGAAGTAAAGAGTCTTGCCATCGGGAGAGAATGTCGGGAAAGTCTCAAACGCTTTTGCTGTCCGAATGGAAGGCGTACTGATAATCTCATGCTTTTCCGTATCGTATACAACTACGTCGGATTGGCTGTCGAAGACCTCCACCCGGTTTTTGTCGTTGGCATGAAAGCTTTGGCTGGTCTGATTGACAGAGAAGGCTACGTATTTCCCCGATGGATGCCAAGAGGGATAGACCAAAGGCGAGATCGTCTGATCGGTCTTCGTATTTAATTTCTCGATCTTATCTCCGTCGATCAGATAAGTGCCCGAATACTTATCCCTCATGTGGAACAGCATTTTATCGGGGTTTTGCATACAAAAAGAATGGCAATTCATACAGTTTTGACCGCTGTATTTGTTTTCCATGATAGGGCTTTGCTTATAATCTTCCAGATTCCGTTGGTAAATACCCATTTGATTCCAAAGTTCGTATCCGGGTTCGATCAAGCGATAAGCCAGATATGAATCCATGGGTTCCGGAGCGACGAATAGTGAGAATTCCGGATAGGCGAGCCATTCTTTGTCTTTTGCGTAGAGCTTTACTTGTATCGCTTTTCCTGTCGCCCTTTTCAGCAATTTTCTCCAATCGGATGCGGGAAGATAGAATTGTCCCCCTTTTTCCTTGACTTGTATCTTTTCTTCTCCGAATTTGAGTACGGCGAAGGCTTCCGCATGTGGATTTTCTATCTTGAAATTTAAGGGAGCGATATTATAAGGGATCGTTACATCCGCATAATCGGGAAATAATACAGGTTTCTCCGAGGTTTCTTTGCTTACCGGGATCGTATCCGAGCAGGATATTCCTAGTAGAATAAGAAATAAACAGGTGATATATAGAATATTTCTTTTCATGGTTGTTGATCATTTTAGAGTATAATAAGACCAATAAGTGTCTCCGAACGACTTCTTTATAAGTTGCGGAAGTTGTGGGTTGTTCCGGTTCTGCACGACTAAATTCCGATAACCTGCGAATTTGCGGATCACATTTCCGGATACGTTAAAACGCTTCCAGTAATCCACATCCTTCTCTGCTAATAGGATAACAGCCTCTTGGAAACTCACGGGGAGAGAGGGGAGTACCGGTGTTCCATAATACTTTTCTATCAGCCTTTGGAAAGCTTTCATGTCTTTAGACAGCAGATAGATAGCCCCGGTGAATTGGATCGGGAGCTGATTTTCCGGATCTTGTTCCGCACGGATAAGTAAATCATGTTCCAGTCCGTTGATACCGGATAAGTTACTTTCCTTCGGGAGAGCTTTTCGCTTAGGCCCTAATAC
>NZ_FR885301.1:78369-85509 GCF_000436315.1 Parabacteroides sp. CAG:2
AGCTTTTCGTTTAGGCCCTAATACCGGATCAGCTTCAATCGCTTTGTCGTTATATAAGAAGCCTCTATGCCGTTTGGCCCAATCATGATAGGCATATGTTTTTTCTAAGATACTGATATATTTCTCGGCGATAGGATACGTTCCGTAAATCAAGTTTGTTTGAACAAGCCGTTGCAGGTTCCGGGGATTACCGGCGCCAATTACGGTGACATACCCTTCAAAAGCCATCTCCTGCGATAATGCGATTTCCCCTAGCGTAAAATAGGCGTCGCTTAACAGGGTGGAGACCGTAAAGGTCTTGTTCCAAGAGGCGAGTAACCCTTGAGGACCGTGTTGATCAAAAGCGAACATCCGGTCTGCCAACTCCCCTTTTTCCGCAAGTGCCCTATTTAAGTAAGTTAAATATAAATAGTTTTTGATCGGCCCGTGACAATGCCGGATGATCTCGTCCCATTGTTCGGTACGGGCATAATAATCCAAGACTTTTAGAGGATAGGCTTTCTGGTCGTTATACCGTGGAATCGTTACCCAGCAAAGGAATAGGATTAGGATGAATTGAACGGTAAGCTCTATCCCTGTTTTTTTCTTTGATTGGTTTTTGCCTTTAGGATATACGAATGCCCCGATCAAGCTAAGCGGTAAACAGACCCATGCGAAATAGATGAGATTGGGAGCCGCCAGAATCGGGTGGTAAAAAGCGTCCGGTAAGAATGCGAAGCGATAACTGGTGATGGTAGTTGACCAGACACTTCCGATCCCGATAAACAGGTATTCAATTAAAACCGCTAAAAAATAGAACCCCTGTTTGGAACGGCTTATCGCTTCCTTGAGAACCACACTTAATGAGAATAGCCCGGCAATCGGTCCTCCTATCCAAAAAAGTAGTGGGGTGATTACCAATGCGGCGGATAGCCGGTAACAGGGATCTTTTATGCGCATCCATGCGTTCAGGCTAATCAAACAAAATAGGAATGCGATAGTGCCTTGTACTAAATAATTGAAGTCGTATTGAATCAATAATAAGAATAAAACCGGGAGTAAGTAAAGCAGGAAGAGCTCTTTATTTGGATTAATTTGCAGGATGATCTCCCTCATTGTTAAGCCGATAGACGTAAGTATAGCTGCGATAATGAAAGGCCCTGCATAAGGCGTAATAAAGAATTGTGTCAAGAATTCCCCGATAATCAAAGATAAACCTCCCGGACTGCTGATTTTATCCGCAAGATAATCTTCGGAAAACTGGAATAGTTGAAGCTGCTCGATATAGAAGAAATGAAACTTGCCGGTTATTTGCAAGAAACCCCCTAATAGGACAAACAGGATCAAACCGAGGAGTATTTGTTTATATCTCATGGCTAGAGTACACGTTTCATTTTGATTTAAAGTCAAACAAAGATACGATTTTTATCGGAAATACCAATCTACACAAAACGAAGTTAACTTAATTGGCACATGGAGTTAACTTCGTTGGCAAAGTATGTTAACTTCGTGAGCAAAGTAAGTTAACTTACTTTTGGGGATTAAAAAGCAGGCCGGACATATCACATGCCCGGCTGCCCTTTCTGACTGTTAACCCACTTGTTTATTTCCAGTTTTCATTCTGAACTAAAAGACCATCCATCTTTAAGATTTCATTATGAGGGATAGGCATTGTTGCCCATTTTGCGTTGTATGTACTATTGGAATATTTACCTAAATGCTTAGCTTCGTATTTCACGAAATCATTTAATACCTCGGATGCGATACCCCAGCGAGCTAAGTCATACCAGCGATGACCTTCCATCGCTAACTCGATACGACGTTCCCAACGCAGTGCCTCCAGCGCTTTGTCTTTTGATGCGAATTGAGAAGGTGGATATAAACCTATACGATAGTTTGCGGCAGCATCTGTACTTTGCTTCCCGTTAATCTTGTCATCCAAAACATAAGTAGAACTAGCCTCGGTCATTGTTGCCGGATCTACTGCCTTTACATAGCTATTGGCGGCACGAGCACGTACTTGATTAATGTATTCACCTGCTTGTTGAGGCTGTCCTAACTCGATCAAGGTTTCAGCGTACCAAAGCAATACGTCTGCGTAACGGATCAAGTGGAAGTTTTTAGCAGTGGAGTTTGTTTGCGTCGTGTTAGATAAGCTTCCTTTATCGGCTTTTCTAGGGATATTCTTCTTGTTTAGGTATAAACCTCCGTTAGAAACATCACGTACCCAACCATCCAACGCATTTGGCACTGTCCAATCTAAGAATGGAGTCTCGAAACGACCGGTAGAAACATCCAAACGAGGGTCTGTATAGACGGTCAAATCAGTGTGAGGTAAATTGTTCTCGTCTAAAGTTGATAACGCAGGATCATTACGATAAGAATCATCCATTTTAGGTAATCCGTTTGCGTCAACAATATGAGCGTTGACCATATCATAAGAGGGTTGATAGAATCCCCAACCTCCAGTTCCTAACGCTCCGCTGAAGCCGATGTGCCAAGCTCCGTTGATATTGGCAGTTTGTTCTACGGTGCCGGAAACTGCAGCTTGGACATCGAATACAGATTCTCCTGTCCAGTCACTTTCCCCTGCTGTATAGAGTTCCTCGTATGTATCTGCCAAGCGGAACTTAGTGCCTTTGTTATCTTTTCCGTTTGCGATTACATCTTCCAAAATCGTTTTAACTTCAGTCCAATGATTAGACGTTCCATTTTTTCCGTTATATGGAGAGGATTGGTACATCTTTACTTTAGCCAACATAGCGCCAGCTGCCCATTTGTTTACGCGTCCTGCCTCGGTCCAAGTGTCGGGCAGATTGTCATAAGCAAACTGCAAGTCTTCTACTATCTTATCCCAGATATAGATATAATTCCCATTCTCATCCACATTAGAGACTTGTGGGTTCACGTTCTCTTTCATGGCTATGTCATCTACATAAGGAACAGCCGCTCCAAATAATTTTACGACCTCGAAATGGAAGAAACCGCGTATGAAGCGGGCTTGGGCGATTGTTTCCGTATAGAAGTCTTTACTTTGGCCTGCTATAGCCGAAAGCTCTTCTTTTGCTAAATCCGCTACCTTGATTACGTTGTTTGCGGTGAATACCCCATGGTAACTATGTGCCCATTTTGTTTCAAAATAAGCGTTGTCAGTTGTAAATGTATAAGTTTCCAAGCTGGTAAAGTCTGGTTGGTCTTGGAAAGTTGAACCTTTGTTTGCGTCACCTCCCATTACGTCACCATATACATAGTTGGTCAATGTCGAACGGAAGTATCCATCATTCGCATCTGTAGAGTTTAATCTAGCGTACATACCAGTTAGCAACTGAGTAATACCTTCTTGCGATACAAAATCCGGTTCCTGTTTATTTGTGACTGGCTTCACATCCAAGAAATCGGAGCAAGCAGTCATGCTTCCCATCGTGGCGGCAATGACTGCCGCATATATAAATAGATTTTTCATCTTGTTTCAATTTTTAGTTAGCAAATATTTGTTAGAATGTCACATTTACACCCATGATAAATTGGCGTGGCATACCATAAGAACCGAAATCGGTACCCATCGTACGGTCATTGGAACGACCGTCTGTATCTGTACGAACCTGTGGGTCTAGTCCGGAGTAACCAGTCAATGTGAATACGTTTGCTATTTGACCATAGATGCGGATCTTCTCAAACTTGATTTTATCTAAAATACTCTTTGGAAGTGTATAACCTAAAGTCAACGTTTGCATGCGTAAGAATGAACCATCTTCTATATAGCCGGAATTAGACTCATTTGCGGCGATTGTACTCTCACCATTAGCGGTTGCCCACATAGGATAGATACCATCAGGGTTGGTTACAGGATGCCATGAATTGTCGCGACGATCTTTAGAATAAGCGGACTGTAAGGAACCATAATGTGTATAATATTTATACATGGCGAATAGATCATTGCCTACGGAGAAGTACATATAAGTACTTAAGTCGAATCCTTTCCAGTTAACACCTAAGTTGATACCTCCTGTTAAATCCGGATGTGGGTTTCCAATGAATGTACGGTCACTAGCGTCGATCTTACCATCGTTGTTCACATCTTTTACTTTGAACTGACCTACATAATTGGCAGCGTTTAACGTAGAAGCATCAGATGTACCATATGGCAATACTGTTCCACCGGCATCATTCTTATAGTTACGGACTTCTTCTTCACTCTTATAGATACCATCTAGCTGATAACCGTGGAATTCACCGATTGCATGTCCCTTCATCAATACGTTCATGTTGGAAATACGAGTTCCGGTAAAGATTCCGGCATCAGTACCAATCTCATCCAGTCTATTCTTGTAATGCGACAAGTTTACGCCTACAGAGTAACCTACCTCACCGATTTTATCATTCCAAGTAATATTCAAATCAACACCTTTGTTCGTCATATCACCGATGTTTACTTTCGGCTTGTCAGCGGCACCGGCCAAAGCAGACCAGTTGGCATCGATCAACATATCAGAAGTTTTCTTGATGTAGTAGTCGAAGTTGGCGGTTAATCGTTGATTAAAAGCTGTAATATCGAAACCTGCATTAAACATCTTAGATGTTTCCCATTTTGCCTCGATATCACCAAGATTGGTTACGCCAAATCCTTGATATACCTCTGTGTCAGAACCATTGATGCTATAGAGATAACGGTTACCAGTACCATATTGGAATGCCCAGTTATATGAATCGATATTGGAGTTACCGGTTGTACCGTAACCGGCACGAATCTTCAAATCGTCTAACCAAGTACGTGATTTCTCCATGAATTTCTCGTCCGACATACGCCAACCTAAAGAGATAGAAGGGAATGTACCCCAGCGATTCTTTTCAGAAAAACGAGAGGATGCGTCGCGACGTACCGTAACTGTAGCCAAATATTTACCTTGGTAAGCATAGTCCGCACGAGCGAACATACCGAACATGGTGGATACAGCGTTCTGGTTTCCGCTATTTCTTAAGTCAGAGCTAGCACCGTTGTTGATTACCCAAGTGTTGGGATCATCTTCGAATGGATAGTTGATACGACCTGCCTGGATCCAACGTCCTAAACCCTCACGAAGTGCCTCTGTACCAATCACAGCATTGATCGTATGATCGTCGTTGATTGTTTTGCTATAAGTAGCGGTGTTTGTCCATTGATAATCTAACCAATAGTTTGCTTGCTCGTAGAACTCGTTGTTGTTACGTCCTTCTTTATTGGTCATGATCGTACGTTTGTTCATCCAGAAGTCCCATGCGCCACCTAAACGTGCGCTGAACTGAGTACGGATCTTCAAATTCTCTCCAAGGCTTTCTAAAGGCATAATCTCTGCGTAGATAGCTGATTGGGCACGTAAGAAACGACGACGATTGTCCTTGCCATAATCAACGGACATTGGTGCGCTCTCAGCACGTCCTCCTTCGGCATTTTGTGAACCGGAATAATCACCGCCAACTGTGTAGATAGGTACCCAAGGTTGGATGGAGAAGGTCTTACCGAAGGTATTATCATCACCTTGACGACCGCGTTCTCCTGAGTTCTCGATTACGGCGATGTTGGTATTCTGACCGATATTGAACCACTTGTTCACGAAGAAGTTTGTATTCGCACGCAAGGAATAACGACGGAACCATGACTCCTTGATCGTACCTTCACGATTCATGTAGCCTAAGCCTACTGAATAAGTCGCTTTTTCACCACCTCCGGTGATAGAAATCTGGTGATCTTGCACCTTACCGGTTTGAACTACTTCGTCGTACCAATTCGTGCCGGCACGAGCTTCTTCCTCAGAGTAGCCGTCCTCAAGCATTTGGTAGTAAGCGGAACGAGACCAAGTGTTCTCACCATTGTCTTTGTAAGAAGCTTCCCAAGCTGCGATACTGCCGTATTGAGAGATGATCTGTTCTTTACTATAACCAGCAGGTTTGATAGCATAAGGCATTGTTAAATGACCTGTACCGTCTTTACCTATTGAACCGAACTGGGCGTGGTTTACTGTTTGGCCACCGCGGTAGTTGAATAAATTACGTTGCCCTTCTTCTTGGAATTCCATAGCTTCCCAAGCGTTCAACAGACCATAACCGTCATTGGCCATCTTGGCTACACCGAAGTAACCGTTATAAGATACTTGTACACGGTCGTTCTTCTTTCCTTGTTTAGTCGTGATAACGATAACACCATTTGCACCTTTCGCTCCATAAATAGCGGAAGCAGCAGCGTCTTTCAAGATCTGCATGGATTCAATATCATTCGCATTTACCGCATCGATATCTACTCCTTGTACACCATCGACAATGATCAACGGGTCTGAGCCGTTTACGGAACCCACACCACGTATACGAATCGTTGTCTCCCCTAATGGACCACCACCTGCTTGTACAAATACACCAGCAGCTTTTCCTTGCAAAGCCTCAGCGAAATTGGAAACAGGAGTCTCTTTTAACTCATCCGTAGCGACAACAGCCACAGATCCGGTAATATCCTTCTTCGCTTGTGTACTATAACCAGTAACGACGACTTCATCCAAAGCTTGTGAATCCTCGACCAGCGTGATCTTGATGTTTGTCTGATTACTCTTCAAAGTAACCTCTTGAGTTACGTATCCGATATAAGAGACTACTAAGATGGCGTTTGCGGGCACATTCTCTATAATGGCTCGTCCATCCATATCAGAAATATTTCCGATAGTAGTTCCTTTTACGACTACGTTGGCTCCAACGATAGGACCAGATTTATCCACGATGTGGCAGTTAATCTGTCGTCCATCTTGCTGGACACTCATAAATCCCGTACTAGGTGTAGGATACAGATGATCTGTTTCTGTTGCAAAGGCCGTTCCGGCTCCGTACAGAAGAAAAGAAGCTCCTAAGACTAATGGCTTCCATGATACAACATTTCTCATACAAATTTAGAATTTAAGGTATAATAAAATAAAAAACACAAACTTTTAACAAAATGAATTCACTACTCTCTCATACCTCTAAGGTATATTACATCTGTTTACATCTTAAAATAAGTAAACATCACTCTCTTCTTTTCAACTTCTTTTGTGTAGCTTCTTCATTATTATGGTTTTAATTATGAAAATCACTTCTTGTTTTTTTCATGATATTAAAAAAAACGACTAGTTGAAACTATCGTTTCATTTAGTCGTTTGTAAA
>NZ_FR885302.1:0-5290 GCF_000436315.1 Parabacteroides sp. CAG:2
GTGCCGCTATCGGGGTGGTCACATCCCTTGCCTCCTCTATCGCCAAGATCCATGACAAGAAGAACGAGAGTCGTATCCAGCGTTTGCAGGATCAGATCGACACGTTGGACAAGTCGTACGATAAGCTGGGCAGGTCCATCGAGAAAGCCTATTCCAAGGATGCCTCCAAGCTTATCGACCAGCAGAATAAGCTATTGGAACAGCAAAAAGTGCTTATCCAAAACCAGATCAAGGAGGAGGAGGACAAGAAGAAAACCGACAATGACCGCATCAAGGAGTGGCGGGACCAGATAGACGAGATCAATAACACCATAGCGGATAATAAGGAGGCCGGCAAGGACGCCATTTTCGGTAGTGACATAAAATCTGCGATCGACGATTTCGCCAACGCTTACGCCGATGCGTGGGCCGCCGGGGAGGACAAGGCGCGATCGGCCAAGGATCTCGTGAGGAAGATGATAAGGAACATGGTCACGGAGTCGATCAAGGCCGCCGCATCCGATCCCATGAAAGAGATCCGGGAGAAGCTGCTCGAGTTCTGGTCCGACGATTATATCAGCGACTGGGAACAGGATTATCTGGATCGGAAGGCGCAGGAGCTGGCCGACGACCTCGACCGTAAGTTTGGTTGGGCCGACAAATATTTCAATACCGGTAACGCGGTAGAGAAGGACGACGGGCGTACGGCCTCGTCCAAAGGTGTTGGTTCCATCTCCCAGGACTCCGCGGATGTTATAGACGGTAAGATGTCGACCCAACTTATATTTTTAGATAGGACGTTGGTGCAAGTGACGGGTATAGCCGACCAGATGCGCTTCATCTACGACCTCCAGACAAGGGGCTGGAAGAACGTGGAGGCGATCAAGGACCTGTCCGGGAAGGTGTCGGAGAACACGGCCAAGGTAGCGGAGATCTCCGGACGTATAGAGGCCCTATCCGAGAAGATAGAGGCCAATACCAAGTCGGCGGCCTCCGGTATAAAGACTATTAACGACAAGGGGATATTAATGAGATCAAGATAATGATGGAGACGGTTAACGACATAATCAAATCGGCCCTCTCGCTCGGGGCATGCAGTGGTTCTAACGGGGTGACGGACTGGAGAAGCCTCGTGTGGCTGTTCTTCAGCCCGCAGGGGCGTGAGTTTTGCGCGGAGAATGATTTCCCGTCGTTAGACATGTTCCGTGGCATGGCCGGTCACGTGATGCCCTACGGGGTGTACGTTGACTCCGGCCACGTGTACGTAACCAATCCCGGCAATATCGCCGTGATAGGTGATACGGATGCGGTGATAACGATAGACGATAACGAGCGTGTTCACAAGGTGATCCTCATGCACGGCGGCAAGGCTAGGGTCGTGGCGAGCGACTACGCCGTGATCCTGCTGGTGAATATCGGGGGAGAGGTTGAGATAAACAAGGATAATACCGTGGTGATCTTATGAGGGGTGAGTTATACATAGACGGCAAGGACGCCTACACCGATTTCGGCGTATGGATCACGGAGGGAGGTTACGACGGCCTTCTCCCGTTCCCCGAGCTGGTGGAACCGGACAGGAACGACTGGCCGGACGAGGACGGCATAGAGCCGGACTTGGAAAAGCCCACCTTGAAACCACGGGAGCTCAACATCACGTTCGTCCGCAGCGTGGACGGAAGATCCGCCGGCGCTCTCGTCGAGCACCTATCGAAGTCCGGGTATCACCTCTTCCGTATCCCCTCGCTGGGCAGGGAGTGGAGCTTGCGACTCATCCAGAGCCCGGCGTATGAGGATTGGGACACGTTGGAGGCCTTCACGTTACGGTTCGCCGAGGATCAGCCCGTAAGACCCTTGTCCGTGGTGATCCCGGAGGGTAGAGCGTATGTTCCTCCATCCGAGTACGAGCTGGACGGCGTACCCTTGGATCGATACGGCGTGATGGTGACGGAGGGCCGGGACGAGATCATGAGATCCCCGACCGTGAAGACTAACCTGTCCCGTACGGTACTGGACGTTGACGGTAGGATCTACGATGCCGGCAAGGTGGTGTATAATAGCAAGGAGGTCACTCTTGAATGCTGTCTCATCGCCGGCTCAATGACGACATTCTGGAGTTGTTACGACGCTCTGTTGGATGCCTTGATCCAGCCGGGCGAGCGTTCGCTGTACGTGGATTACAACGTGGAGGAATACCCCTGCTACTACAAGAGGACGTCCGGCTGGAAGCTTGAGAGCCTCCGGGGGCGTATGGTGGTGACATTCAACCTCACGCTGGAGTTCACGGTGTTCCGGATGGATGGTATCGATTACCTGCTGGCTACCGAGGTCGGGGAACTGGTGGTCACGGAGGACGGGGAGTATTACATAGACTTGAACATATATGCCGATTAAGAAAAAGAAAATATCAGAACTCACGCTGGCTGACAGCCTTACCGGTCTGTACACGATCGGTTGCAAGATCATAGACGGCATACAAACCAGCGTGAAGGTGAGCCTCGGGACTATCCAGACGGCTTACGAGAACATGCTTACGGAGATCTCCAACACCCGTGCCGCTACCAAGGCGGCCAATACGGCGGCCTCCAATGCCAACACCGCCAAGCTGAACGCCGAGGCGGCCACGTCAAAGGCTAATACGGCCACGGCGAACGCCATCACCGCGACAGGGAACGCCAATACCGCAACCGGTAAGGCTAATACCGCGGCTGATTTAGCCAATAAAGCTGCGGCTAACGCTAATGCCGCTCACGATGGGTTAGAGAAGATCAAGGAAGATACCGAGATCGCAACTAAAAACGCAAATGACGCGGCGAAATTGGCGAATGAGAAAGCTTCTTACGCCAACACGCAGGGTAACTTCGCCAAGACACAGGGTGACCGTGCGCAGGAGCTGGCCGACCACCCATGGAAGGTTGGCGATAACGGCAACTGGTGGAAATGGGATCTGGATGGGGACAGGTATGTCGATACGGGCATCCTCGCGAAGGGAGGCGTTTTATACCCGACCTTCACGATCAACCCCGCCGACATGACGCTGGTGATGTCCTACGAGGACGAGGTGTCACCAAACCTTGTCAAGCTCAACCAAGAGACCGGTGAGCTGTATTTGAACGTATGACCAAAAAAAGGAAGGAGGAATAATAATGAGTCAGATAGTATTGGGGAAGGTGGCGTTCGTCGATAAGGGCGTTTATGCCACGGCGAGTACGTACAACACCTTCGATTTCGTCGTCACGGATGATAGCTGCTACCTCTGTGTCAAGGACGGAAACAAGAACCACCCCTTGACCGATACGGCTTGGTGGAAATGTATCGCCCGTGGTACGCAGGCAACGGAAGCGGCCAAGACCGCCCTTGCGGAGGCGAATAAGGCTATCGAGGCCACGAGGAACGCTATCTCTGCTGCGGGTTTGGCTAACGCTAAAGCGTTGGAGGCTGGGAAACAGGCTGATTTGGCCGGTCGAGCATCTGATGAGGCTTTGGCTGCCGCTGTCGAGGCTGAGGCGATGATTTCCGAGGGCAATGCGCAGATCGCTTCCATGAAAGCGGCCGAGCAATCGTTGATGAGTCAAGCGCTTCTTGCCCCTACCCGTATGGAGCTGAAATATGTCAAGAGGATAACGTTAGGGAATGCCGTCGCCCAGAAGATAGCCGTGAGTCTTTTTCCAGCTTATGTATTACCTAATGTGATATTTCAACAGGCGTTTTATTCCGGTGATGCGTTGTACGTGGACCCACGTGGAAACTTGACTGTCCGTAAGACCGGCACGGCCACGATCCACGTTATCCCGTCGCATAACACCTCGTTGTCCCAAACGATAGTCATTGAGGTTACTGCCCCGGTCATTCGTAAGGCCGGTAGCGTGATGAGATTTTTATCCGGTAGCCGGATACGAAAGGTATAATTGTCTAACATTTTAATATACAGAATCATGTCATTAACAACAGCAGAGGAGGAGAAGGTACGCGCTATCATCACGGCCTTCGATAACGGCAAGACGATCGACCAGCTGCCCTTGGCCGACACGAGCCAGCCCTCCAAGTATTTGATCGAGGGAGTGTCCAAGGAAACGGGCGAGTCGGTTAAGATCCCTTTCGCCGACGCGGTATCGATCGTGAATAAGCACGTCGCTATCCGTCGCTGGAAACGTGGTCAGGGCACGCCAGTCGGCGAGGCTTACGGTAATATCGATTTCCTGCGGGATCTTCCCTCCGTGATCGGTCTGGGCTGCTACCTCGTGTCCGTTGACCGTAGCCGGCGTAAGCTTGACCCGACGAACCACCGTCGTTTCGCCGACGGCAGTCCCGCTGCCTTGGACGGCACGATGGGCGATTACCTGTGGTGCTGGAACGCCCACTACTACTCTTGGTGGGTTGACTCCACCTATTATTACGAGGCTGTCAGCCCGACCCCGATCGAGGGTCATTTGAACTATTACATCCCGGCCGGGGGTACGTCGGCCTTGGGAGCCGGCGTCATGGACCGTACGAGCGGCACGTTGGTCTCCGTCGTCAGTGACGATCCCCGTTATCGTGGCGGGAACAACGACGCGACGAGGGACGGGAAGCACAACACGCAGCTAGGCATGGTTGCCACGAACATGAACGCCGCGGCTTTCGGCACGGCCGCCCGCAAGAAGGGTGAGGGCTGGGAATCCGGCTGGTTCGTCGCGAACAGCGTCGTCGGTTATCTCTACCGCCTTATCATGGGTACCCGTGATTGCCAGTCCGCGTTGAACCCGGTAAAGGACTCCAATGGCCTATATCAGGGCGGTACCGGTAAGGGAGTTACGGAATGGTCTTGGGATCCTTGGTCGAGCCATAACGGTGGTTATCCGATTATTCCGACGAGCGTAGGGATCGAGTTGGGGGACTCGGTCGGCGTGAGCGACTACGCCGTGAAGGGCTCGGACGGTGGTACCGTCCACCAAGCGCACGTCCCTTGCTTCCTCGGCTTGAAGAACTTCTACGGACATATCGGTCTGATCGAGCGTGGCTCCTTGATAAACAAGCTGTCCGACGGTAGCGGAGATTATTATGTCGCCCCGTCCCTTTACTCGGCTTTCAACATCAACTCGATCGAGGGTCTGATAAAGGCCGCGAGGGTTCCTAAGAACGATCCCAGTGGCTGGAAATATATCACTGAGCTCAGTATGCAGAACCTATGCTCCGCCCCGACTGTCGCCTCCGGCAGCTCCAGTACCTATTATTGCGACGGTTGGTATAACGACAACGCTATTTCCGGCCTTCGCTGTCCGTTCCGTCGTGGTAATGCGAGCAGCGGTGCTTATGCCGGCTTAGCGTACCTCAA
>NZ_FR885302.1:5313-48127 GCF_000436315.1 Parabacteroides sp. CAG:2
GCCTCCGTGGTAACAATGCGGTCTCGAGCGCTAACGTGTACTGGTCGTCGCCCCTCTGCTATTTTGCAGAGGACGTAAGCCCCGTGCCCGTGCAGTACTAGCGTTCATTGTGTTCGGGTGTCCATCGTGTCCATTAGGGTGCGAAGCGCCCGAGCACCCAAGGCACGTAAGTGCCGCATCTTAGTTCTTTGACATGTTGTTTCCGTTCCTGTTTTATTTTTCCCGCCGTAAGGCGGTCGCACTTGAAAAATTAAATATTACATTTGTGCCGCCTATTGATTGGGCGGGTTGTCTTCTCTGACGTCCAGTTCCGGCCTTCGCTGTCCGTTCCGTCGTGGTAATGCGAACAACGGTGCTAATGCCGGCTTAGCGTACCTCAATGGTAACAATGCGGTCTCGAACGCTAACGTGAACTGGTCGTCGCCCCTAGGATACGCCGCTGATTTATTCAGTAAGAAAAAGTGGAGGAGAGACCCTGTCACTGGACAAAAAATCAAGGCTAAGGGTATAGTCCCGGTAGGTTGATAAACCGACGGCTCATGACCTGATGGCGATTGCAGACACTGGACACTAAAAGACACTTGGGACACCATGAGGAGAAAAGGTGACTTTTCCGGGGATATAGCCCGGAAAGAAAACTATTACAAGGCTTTTGATCATGCCAGCAAGAACAAGCATGGCAAAAAGGCCATAACAAAGTTCGAGGCGGACTTGGAAAAGAACCTTTCCGATCTCCTATACTCTTTTGAAAACGGGACGTTCGTAACCTCCCCGTATCGTTTCATGACCGTCCATGAGCCGAAAAAACGTCTTATCGGGATGCTCCCTTTTCCGGATCATGTCCAGCACTGGGCGATGCTCAATGAGGTGGAGGATTATTTTACGAGATCCTTCTCCGCGTATACCTACGGAGGGGTGAAAGGACGCGGTCCCCACGCCTACATGAGGATGATCCGGAAGGTCTTGAGAAAATATCCGGAACGTACCACCGACTATCTCCTGTGCGATATCCACCACTTCTATCCGACTGTCAATCACCCGGTACTGAAAAGCCAGCTCAGAACACGTATCAAGGATAATCATTTATTGCAAAGGTTTGATGAGATCATTGACAGCGTCGAGGGGGATACTGGTATGTTTCCCGGCACGAAGCTGGCGCAGTTCTTCTCGCTTGTCTATCTTTATCTTTTCGATCACGATTTGAAGCGGTGCTTCCATGTCGGGGAATGCCCGGCTTTGGTTGAGTACTACACGAAAAGGTATATCGAGGAAAGTATCGCAACGGCCAAAACAGAACATGATTATGAGGAGTTATCCAAAGGGATTCAATATCTCTCGGACAGGTTCAAGGGATATCTGAACCGTCTGGACTTCTGTTACCGTCTCGCCGATGATGTCTTGATACTGCATGAGGACACCGTATTTTTGCACCTTGTCATCGAGTGGATCGGTCTTTATTACGCTAACGAGCTTAGGATCGGTCTTAACCCGAGATGGAAGATCGGGCACGTGACGGACGGTGTCGATACGGGGGGATACGTGCATTTCCCGGATCACGTCCGTGTCCGGAAACGTAACAAGGTGGCTCTCTGCCGCCAGATAGCTAGATTGAGAAAGAAGGGTTTGCCGGACGAGGAGATAAGGAAGAGGGCCTCTTCCCGTATAGGCTTCATCCAACACGCTGATACGAGTAATCTATTAAATAAATTAGGAATGGAAACACCAAGGAAAAGACTGGGACAGGTGATAAGGAATAAAAAAAGTCCGTGGGAGGATCTCCCGGCCGACCGGAAAATGAGATTCGAGGATATACTTTATGATACCCGGATACCGGAGGATAAACGAGGGCTGGAGGATGATAAACTCATAGAGTTGATTGATTATAAAATCGAGGATAGCAAGATCGAGAAAAACGAGGACGGCACGCCAAAGAAGTGCCTCGCCATACGTTTCCGATGGAAAGGCGAGGAGCGTTACGCTTTCACCGGTTCCGCCGTCTTGATTGATCAGGCGCTCACGGACTTCTCTCACGAGGACTTGCCGGTGGATACCGTGATAAAGGTGCTCACCAACAAGTTCGGTAAGAAATTTTTCAGGTTCACTTGACCCGTTGGGATCGCTCTTGGCCGATCCTTCCGGGTCGGCTAAAAAACATTTAAATATATGGAGACAAGAGCGATTTACACGGAGAGAAAGACATTCGTAAAATACGATGACAACCATTACCTGCTATACCTGAACGAGGAGGTCTTGGAGAACCACGTTCCGGAGGGCCACGGGGGCGAACCGGAACCGGAGCCTTGCACAGCTTACGCCTATACCGGCACGTGCGAGGATGGCGGCACGCTGGTCGAGGCTACTTCCGCAAGTTATGACAGTCTCGTGTCCGGATTGATCCGGAGAGAGTATTCCGCCGATCGGGTAGAGGCGATAACGCTGAATAAATTGAGCTCGGATAATGAGAGAAAGGCCGAGTTTGAGGCCGAGTTCGCCTGTCTGGAACGTTACCGTAACGACTGCAAGGCGAGGGTACGTGCCTTGCTGGGTATGCCCGAAAGCGTCTCGAACACCCTTTAAATACCGTTCGAGATGCGTATCTATGATAAGACGGGCGAGGTATTGCTTGACATCCCGGTGGACGATGACAGCTATCGTTACCGGGCGATAGCGCAAGCGAAGAAGGTGGAGCTGCGTTACTCCCTAGTGGATCACGTGGAGCTGCCCACCGGGACGTATATCGAGTACCAGGGGGAAAGGTACACGCTGTGGTACCCTTCGGATTTCAAGAAGGAGGGCACGAGGGTATTCGACTATACCGTCACCTTCGGCGGCAACGAGGAGATCCTGAAAAAATATAAGTACAAGCTGTTGTCCGACAAGCCGTACAAGCTCAAGTTCGTCATGACGGCCACGCCGAGGATGTTCGTGGAGCTGCTGGTGGACAACCTCAATCTCTATGATTCCGGCTGGACGGTCGGCACGGTGATCGAGGCCCCGGAGAAACTGTTGTCGTTCAACCATGAGAAATGCTGGGCTGTATTGGGGCGTTTGGCCGAGGAGTTCGACACGGAGTTCGAGATCGTCGGAAAGACAGTTCACTTGCGCAAGGTGGAGTACTTCAAGGATGCCCCGGTCGCTCTCAGCTATGGCAAGGGAAACGGTTTCCTTCCGGGTGTAGGTCGTGCGAACCAAGGCGACAACCTCCCCGTGGAGATATTGTACGTGCAAGGCGGTGAGCGGAATATCGATTACTCGGCCTATGGCAGCCAGACCTTGCTGCTCCCCAAGTCGCAGGAGCTTTCCTATCAAGGCAGACGCTACAAGACCGACAAGGACGGGATGTATGTCACTCGCGCGGACAGGCCCCTTTCCTCTTATAATGAGGACAGCTACGACGCCAGCGATATATATCCATCCCGGGTCGGCACGGTGAGCGAGACCGACACGGAGTCGGGCGAGGACACGGACGGGAACGATGTCACGTTCTACAACTTCTATGACTCATCGGTTCCCGCCAACCTCAATTTCGAGGATTGCCTGATCGCCGGTCAGACCATGACGGTTATTTTCCAGACAGGCCGTCTGGCGGGCCGTGAGTTCGACGTAAAGTACATACATGACGGCCGTAAGTTCGAGATCATCTCGTCCGAGCAGGATGGCATGACGCTGCCGAACGCCTCCCTGTATCCGGAGGTCGGCGACAAGTACGCCATTTTCAACATATCCCTTCCCGCCGCCTACGTGTGCGACAACGCCACCAAGACCGGGGCGAGCTGGGACATGTTCCGGGAGGCGGTACGCTGCCTTTACGAGCGTGAGGAGCGGCAATTCACGTTCATCGGAGAGCTGGACGGCATATGGGCCAAGAAGAATTGGTTGGCGATCGGCGCCAAGCTGGTACCCGGCGGTTATGTCGATTTCAGCGACCCGCAATTCCAGCCGGACGGCATCCTGATCCGGATCACCGGGGTGAGGGATTACATCAACAGGCCCCACAGCCCGGAGCTTGAGCTATCCAATACGTCGGTAGGCGGTTTCCTGTCCGATGAGTTGGGCAAGCTGGAGAGCGAGGAGGTCGTTAATGACAAGAGGTATAAGGAGGCGTTACAGTTTACCAAGCGCCGTTACCGTGACGCTATCGAGGCGCAAGAGATGCTGGAAGTGGCCTTCGATAATTACTCCAAGGGCATAGACCCGATATGGGTACGTACCATGTCGCTCTTGGTGGGTGATGAGTCCCTGCAATTCCGTTTCGTCAACAGCAAGACCGCTCCTGTGACCGTCATGCCCGATTTCAGGTATGATGACAACACCGGGGTGTTTACCGCCCCGGCTTTGATCTTGCAGCACATGACGCTGGGCATCAGTGATATCAAGGAGTCCCATAAGCCTTCCGAATACCAGTATTGGGATATGGGGGCGTATACGAGTCCCTACTTGGGGGATTACGGGAAACTCTATCTCTATGCGAAGTGCGGCAAGAGCGGTGGGAAGGGGACGTTCGAGATGTCCGGGAGCCCTCATAAGTTCGAGGAGGATGGGTACTATTATTTCTTGACCGGTTTATTGGGCAGCCAGTTTGACGGGGCCCGTTCCTTCGTTACCGTGTACGGTTTCACGGAGATACTCCCCGGCCGGGTGACGGTGGATAGGATTGTCTCGACGGATGGTAATACCTATTTCATACTGAATAAGGGGGATGGCTCTGGCGAGTTTCATGGGCGTATGGTCTTTACCGCCGGTTCGGGGCTGAAAAACCTTGATGAGTGGCCGGAATTGGATCAGTCTATCAAGGAGGCCAAGAAATCCGTGGAGGACCTGAACTATTACGTGGACGGGGCGTTCAAGGATGGTATAGTCACGGAGACGGAGGCCGTAGCGATCGAGAAATACCTGAATACGGTCAATGTTTCCAAGGCCGAGGTCGAGGCCACTTATAAAAAATTATATGAGAATACCTATCTCTCCGGCCCGGCCAAGACCGGGCTTTTGAACGCGAAGGTGACATTGTTCGGGGCGATTGACAACCTATTGTCCTCCATCAATACCGCTATCGTTGACGGCAAGGCGACAGAGGCCGAGAAAAAAGACGTTGACGCCAAGTTCACGGCCTTCAATACCGCCATGTCCTCTTTTAACACAGCCGTAGAGGCCGCAAACAAGGCTATTCAAGATACGCTGAAAGGGTATTCAGATACAGCCATGAAAAAGGCACAGGACGCTCTTAGCGAGGCGGAAAATGCCAGTAACGCTGCCAATAACGCCCAAGGATCGGCTAACGATGCCCAGAGCATGGCCAATGACAAGGCGAAGGTGTTCTACCAATCCACGGCCCCGAGATCGGGAATGCGGAAGAACGATCTTTGGGTAGACGGCGTGAATATCTATCGCTATGATGGTGAAGGGTGGGTTTTCGCCTCCGAGTACGACTGCACGATTACCGAGATCAATGGCGGCCTCGTGTCCACGGGGGCGATAGCGTTCGGTAATACCGGGGGCATGGCCGCTAGCGGTACCGTAAGGATATGGTCCGGAGGGAACTCCGGGGCGAACGGGGAGCCTCCCGCTTCCCCGACATTCAAGGTGCTCAGTGACGGCAAGGTATATGGCAGCAACTCCATCATGTGCATGAACCGTAATTACGAGGTCTCATGCGGTTTCGCCAGTGACGGTAATAGCGGTGGCGATATCTCGAACCTTGATCCGGGATCTGTCCGTATATGGGTCGGCAGCACTTACGAGCGAAGGGATGAAGCCCCTTTCCGGGTCGGGCTAAGCGGTTTGGTGGCCGCTAGCGGGTTGATGCTCTCCAAGCGACATTATATGTATAACGGGGCGTTGGCCATCCACAACGACGGACAAGTCACGCTAAGATCGGTAGATACTGATAATGGTGGTAACCACCTGCGTAATGTCATAATGCAGACGTATCCGAATTACGTGAACTCGGTACTTGATCTGACCGATATATTAGACTCCGCTACGGCGATGAGTGTCCCGCCTATCTTGACATTGAGGTGTGGGCGTTCCGCTTATACCAATTATCCGAGGATATGGATTAATTGCGTGCATAAGGCTGGTTGGGGTTCCGCTTTCCGGGTCGAGTCCCGGTATTTTAATGACGATGGTGCCATGGAGAGAACTGTCATTAATGTCGGCTCCATGATGACACACGTGCAATTGGGGGCGTTAAGCTCTTCGCCCGAGCTATATCCTGTTTACTATGATAACAAAACAGGTTATTTATGTATGAAATACTAATAAAAAAAATAACAGATATGAAATTGACATTGAAAGACAGGGTATTAATACTCAATAACGTGCTGCCGATGTACGACAATCGCAAAAATATCGGCTTGAAAATATCTATCTCCGGCAAGGTCCAGCTATTGGATTCGGAGCGGAAGGAAGTGGTTATGACCCCTGTTGGTAACGGGGAATACGAGATCTCGTTCAAGACCGTGGACGCCATGACAGGGGTCAAGTCCTTTGATTTCACGGACGATGAGTTATGGTACCTGAAACAGCGGGTGGATTACCTTGATCGGCAGGGGATGTTCTCCGCCGAGACGATCGATTCTTATTCCAAGATACTCGACCAGCCTTTTTCCGGGGAGGAATACCAAGATAGATGGAATGAGCTAAAGGGAATAGATCCTATCGCTTAACGGGATATAAGCCTTTATCGGGGGCGGGCAAATAAAAGCCCCCGTATATATTAAAAGAAAACGAGTTATGGGAGTTGATTTGAATACGATATTGGCGATAATCGGTGCGATGGGCGGGATCGAGGGGATAAAATGGGGCATCCGTGCGTGGGCGAACCGTAAGACGAACGCCCGTATAGCGGACGCTCAAGCTGACGTGGAGGAGTTCAAGGCCCTGCGTGAGTATAACGAGTTCTTGCAAAAGCAGTTGTCTGAGAAGGAGGAACGGTTTGTTGAGCAGACCGGACGGCTCCGGCAGGTGCAGGACGAGCTTTTCACGTTGAAAGAGAGCTACTCGGACGTGAAGATAGAACTGGCTTTAAAGAGGTGTGAGAAAAAGAAATGCGGCGATCGTGAGCCGCAGAACGGTTATTAATGAGGGAGGATAAGGAATGAGAAATAACAATTTACCCCGGGGATTACGTAATAACAACCCCGGGAACATCAGAAGGAACAGCGATGTCTTCCAAGGAGAGAAGACAAGCTCAGACAAAGAGTTCAAGCAATTTAAATCGATGGCATACGGGTATAGGGCGATCTTCAAGATCCTGTCTAACTATTACCGGAACTATAAGCTGGATACGATCCGTAAGATGATCAGCCGCTGGGCCCCGGAAAACGAGAATAATACGAACGCTTACATTAAGGCCGTATCTGATTATGCCGGTATCCCTGCCGATGATCCGATCAACATCAACGATCGTGAGCAAATGATCCGGATTGTGGCCGGGATGAGCAAGGTGGAGAATGGGAGAGAGGCTGATATGTCGGATGTGATAACGGGGTGGAGCTTGTTATGATATCCGATGAATTAGGGTTTTAACAATGGGTTCTTTGACAGGATGGGATAGCCAATAACAAATAATTTTTACATTTGTGATGTGAAAGTTATATGTTATGGAAGAAAATAAAAACTTAGGTGAAATAGTCATCTTTAATACAGATAGTGGTGATGTGAAAGTGCAAATAGATGCCATTAACGAAACTATTTGGATGACTCAAAAAGGAATGTCCGAATTGTTTGATGTTAGTGTATCGACAATAAGCAGGCATATTAAAAATATCTTTGAAGATGGTGAGCTTGAAGAAAAAGTGGTTGTTGCAAAAAATGCAATAACCACTGAGCATGGAGCTATTGACGGGAAAACTCAAACGAAGGAAGTGACGTTCTACAATCTTGATATGGTCATAGCCGTCGGTTACAGAGTTAACAGTAAACGTGCGACCCAGTTTCGTATTTGGGCTACAAAAACACTTCGTGAATATTTGGTAAAAGGTTATGTTCTTGATGATAATAGATTCATAAAAGGCCAGTCGTTGACTTATTTCAAGGAACTGTTAGATCGAATTCGGTCGATACGTATATCCGAAAGAGTGTTTTACCAGCAAATCAAGGATATCTATATGTTAAGTATAGACTACGATAAAAATGACCAGACAACACTTGATTTCTTTGCGTCCGTACAAAACAAGCTTCTTTGGGCGGTAAGTGGAAAAACAGCAGCGGAATTGATTTATTATAGGGCGAACGCAAAGTTACCGATGATGGGACTTACCTCTACGGAGAAAGAAGGTATTGTTAAGTCTTCAGATATTAATATCGGTAAGAACTACTTAACGAAAGATGAGCTTGACAACTTGAAATTAATAGTCGAGCAATACCTATCTTTCGCAGAGGCCCAAGCTATCAACCATATACCGATGAGGATGAAAGATTGGGAAGACAACCTTAATATTATCTTAACGATGAACCGTAAGAGCATCTTGACTGATTTAGGTAAAATATCAAAAGAACTGGCTAAGAAAAAGGCAAAGAACGAGTATGCTTTATATAAAGAGGCTCAAAAGGAGCAAGAATATTTGAATAGTATAAAAGAATTGGATAAGGATTTAAGGAGTCTAAGAAAAAAGAACCCTCCTAAATAGCATATAACTTTACATTTTATTGGAGAGTTTGGCGGCTATCCCATCATCATGGTTTAGTCGCCTTTTTCGTATCCGGGCGGCATCCAAATACGGGTACAATCAAATTTTTATAATAATGAAACCTAGATGCATTGTATTAATAATGGTAGGTATCCTCTCCCTGTTTGGGTGTCGAACCAAGATTCAACCTGTCGCTATCGAGAATCGTATAGACTCGATCTACATAGATAAGTTGGTACCTTACCCAATGCCAGCCGATAGCGCCTCCATCCGTGCGTTGATGGAATGCGATGAGAACGGTAAGGTAGTCCTTCGTTGGCTGGACATGGCCAACACTAAGAACGTAGAGCTCATGTTCGCCTTGGATAGTCTCGGTAACGTGATTGCCAACATGAGAGTTCCTAGGGATACATTATTTCTGCCTTCGAAAGAGATCTACGTGGATCGTAAAGTGGAGGTTCCAGTCCTTGTGGAAAAAGAGCTATCCCGTTGGGAGAAAATAAAGATCGAGGTAGGAGGGTGGGCGATAGGCTTGTTATCCGGACTGGCCGTGATTGGTATCGGCTATGTAGTAAGATGGTTGTTACAAAAGAGAAGATCGTAGTTTGATATTGGTTTAGTGTTTTAGGTTTTCAGTCGTTCTGTCTGTAAAAATGGAGAGATTTTGTTAGGATTAAAATAATGATTACATTTGGGTATTAATATTAAACTATACTAATTATGGCAGAACAGATAAAATCTTCAAAGAGGTGTTATAATTGTGGTTGTGAGTTTACTGATGATAATAAGGAAACAGTAGAACATATACCAATGCAAGCGTTGTATGCTGGGTATTCTCCAGAATATAAAATTAATCGAATAACGGTTCCTGGATGTTATAAATGTAACCATGAATATGCAAAGATCGATCAAGAATTAAGAGATTTTATTGGTATAACAAATGATAATGATGAAGCACAATTAGAATTGACAGCTAAAGCTGTAAGGAACATTACTAGGGTAAAAGACTTTTGGAAAAGACTAATACCTTCGGATGGAGGATTAGGTATAGAGTTTAACCTTGATAGTTTAGCTGAAATTCATAAGAAACATTTTAAAGGACTTTTTTATAATAAGTATAAAAGCCCATTATCTAAAGATTATGAAATTCAAGTAATTGCGGATGGTGATGAAAAGGATTCTAAGTTGCTGTATTGGGTAAAGGTTTTTCATGAGCAATTTGAGATTGCGAATATTCCTTGGGCTGTCTCTGGACATCAAGATATTTTTCAATATAGACTTTCTACTTTAAGATGTGATAATGAAGGTGTATATAGAATTGTAGATGATATTCCAAATGGTTCAGATTGGATCATTTGTGAAATGCTATATCATAAAGAACGCTATGCTATGTGTTTGGCTGCAAAACAGAATTTTTACCACCTAAAAAATGACATAAGAAAATAACTATAAAAGAGAGGGGGAAGAAGCCCCCAGCCGTTAAGTAAAATCTCTAACCTTCCTACTAACGCAAACATGCGAGCAAATCGTATGGCCGGGGCTGAAAACCCTCTTCCATGGTTTACTCGCATTTTGCTTTTTAGGGAAAGTTAGAGGTTGTTCTTTTTACAACAGCAACCTCCCATCCTTCTTATCCATCACCGCATTGAAAACACTTTTATAGGTCTCATACAACTCCTTCCGGCTTTCCGGCCCCGGCCAGTCGGCGAAAGACTCTCCGGCGAAGAATTTCCAAGCGAAGATCCGTTTGGCTTTTTCGGACAACCCTAACAGGTCGACCTAATTTATTTTAGACTATCCCATTTGAATAAGGATAACAACTTCCTGTTGGCCTCCCAAAGTACACTGTAATCCCGTTCGATATACACACGAGCCAACTTCAATGTGGAATCGGTATGGTTAAGCATCTCATCTACCCTTGCAATATCAATGCCCGCTTTATTAGCGGCTAACGTTGCCATTGTATGCCGGGCATAATAATAATTCAGATCCGGAACTCCTATTATTTCTCCTATCTCATCTAGTCCTTTATTTATTGATTTATTGAAATTCTCTGAACTTCTATACCGCTTATGAAAAATAAAGACTTTCTCTCCAGATGGGTCGGAGTATTTCTCAAACAGTTTTTTTATTTCCGGTTCAATCCGGACTTTCATTTCTGCCTTATCTTCACGCCTAGTACGTGTCTTAGTCCTTTGATAGGAAATAATTCCGTTTTCGACGGTAGGAGCATTATAGAAATCGGCACTATTCATGCCCATCATCGCAAATGATAGGATAAAAATGTCTTTCGCTAAATTGAAAACAGGCTGACCTCCATTGCGAGCATTTTGTTTATACGGAAGATCTATTATTTGCTGTACTTGGTCTATAGACAATGTTCGATGCTCACTTTGGGGAACTGGTGCGATTTTGTATTTTGAGAACGGGGAAAATGGGATGCGTATGATTCCTCTATCCTCGTCGTTATATTCATTTTTAGCGAGGTTGTGTAATGTTTTGATTTGTGATGTGTAAAGGGATATGACCCGTTTGCCTTTAGGCTTATCAGTTGGTTTTGATCCACCATCGCGGCATCCTTTAAAAGAAGGTTCATTTTTTAGGAACTTCTCAAACGCTCTCATAAAAGATGCTGTAATGAGGTTTATGTCGAGCTCTTCTTTTCCGATGAACCTGACAAGCGCATTTATGGCTATCCGATAGTTCTTTGCCGTACCTAGTCTTCCGTCCTGCTCGAGATCATCCGCTATTTTTCGTCCATAGGAAATGAAATTCAGGCTGAAATTCTCTTCCTCTGTAGTCAAGTACTCCACAATTCGATCAACCTCCCAGTGCTCTGCTTCAACACCTGCGGATGTCAATTTTTTCTTAAATCCTAATATCATCTCTTCCATTAGGTCGATTACGGCTTGATTCTTGATCTTGATTTTTTCTTTTCCGTTGTCTTTCTTTTTTATAATATCTGAAACTGACACATTGTGGCTGGTCTTGATGTATTTGGACTTGCCTTTCTGTGTTATACGGATTTTTACGTTATATGTACCATCCTCTTTCCGTTGATGCGGGAGTACTAAAAATTTGAATGTAGCCATAATCGTGCACTGTAAAACATTTGTAAAAAAAATAGTACACAAAAGTACGTCAAAAAGATATTTTATATGTACGTGTTTGGATTATTTAATTAGTAGGATAATATGATATGTGTGGTTAATTGCTTGATTATTAATAAAATGTTAGTGCTTTGACCTCGAGGAAAGGCAGTGCATTAGCTAATAATTGAACAATAACTTTTACTTTTCATAGGTTGTGTATATTCTGTCTTATGTACGCGAATGTATAAAAAAAGCGGAGACCGAAGGGCCTCCGCTTTATATTTTATTTTAAGAAATCAACTAGACTTGCCGGAAGATAGAATGTGTTATTTTTATCGACATAAACGACGACAGAGTTTAACCGTATCTCATCTTGGCCTTTCTTCCCGGACTTCACGATGTTGGAGAACGGGGTGATCGTTAGCTGTTTTTTCTTATCTTTCTTGTTCTTAACGATCAAGGTTGGAGAACCTTTCTCGTCGGCGGCAGGGACGATCTCGCAAGTGTAATCCTCGAATACGTCCGTGTGGCGTGCGAAGTTCTTGTTTGTAAGATCTTCCAAGTTTTCGTGTGTCAATCCGAACAAATTGCATAAGTACTCATTCAGCTCGATGTTCGTATTCATACCTAGGGGTAAGGTTCCTTGCGGATGGTAAGCGGCTAGGAATACTTCCTCGCCCGTATGGCCGCCGGTCGTGAAACCGAAGCAAGTGCGGGAAGTGATGATATGCGCCATCAATCCGGTTAACGAGCCACTGTACATGGAGGAATTATCTTCCGGTTTGCGTTGGTCTTCCGGTATCGGGCTATTCTTATAATCCTTGCAATTGTTTAACGCGTTCATCTCTTCCGGAGTCAGCTCGAAGCCGGCGTAGGTGCGGAATACGTTTTGCACTTCTGAGTTAGGAACGCTGTTTACCTTGTTGGCGAAACCCTCGGCGGTCAATTTATACAGGGAGAATTGGTGGAACAATTGGTCTTTCGTCAATTTATCGTAACCTTTACAATCTCTTCTACCTAAGCTGATACCGCTGTTTCCGTGGTCGGGTACGATGACAACGGCAGTCTCGCCGTTATTGCGTGCGAACTCCAATGCGGCACCGCAGGCACGATCGAATGCCAAGAAATCGGTAGCCATACCTACCGGGTCATTGCCATGAGCGGCCCAGTCTACCTTACTGCCTTCTACCATTAAGAAGAAACCATTCGGGTTCTTGGATAATTTGTCGATCGCCTTACGAGTCATTTCCTCGATAGAAGGTTGCTCTTCCGGATTGCGGTCGATATCGTAAGCCATTTCCTTGTTGCCATATAAAGCCCACATCTTCTGATTATTATCGGCACGCATACCTTTCAAGTCATTTTTATAAACATTGTATCCGTTCGCCAATAGATAATCTTCCATATCCTTTGTAAGGATAGAAACTCCACCACCGATAACGACATCGATATCATTATGAACCATCTGCGGAGCGATCCAGTCGTATTTACCACGATTGTAGCTATGAGCGGAGCAGTCCGCCGGGGTAGCGTGCGGGAATTCGCAAGTGAAAACCAATCCCGTGGCTTTGCCCTGCAACATCTTTCCAGCCTCCAATACGGTGGTAAGCGGTTGGAAGGCACGGGCCGGGTCGGTCGGGTAGATATCGTTATCACCGTCGTTCTCCGGGTAAGTGGATACATAACCCGTACGGCTCGGCTGTCCGGTCATGTAGCATGATGTAGTAGGAGCGGAGTCGCCGATAGGGGCGTTAGAAGAATGCGTACGCACCGTTCCGCACAAATACGGGTCGATGTTCAATTTCGGTTTGCTGGGATCTTGGTACCATTGTAACCAACGGGCGATAGAGATAGTCGCCAATGAGGTTCCGTCCGGGATTAAGAGAATCACGTTCTTGACAGGCTTCACGTTCTCCTTTTCCACGGCATTGGCCGGCATAATGATAATAGCCAGCAAAAGTAGAAAAGCTAATGTTTTTTTCATGTGCTTTAATTTAATAATGTATAACAAATTCTTCTATTAAATCTTAATTTCCAAGTGGGATGATCTCCTCGTTGAACCGTGTCAACTTCTCCACGCCCGTCTCCGTTACAAGGAAACTGTTCTCGATACCCACGGCACCGACACCCGGGATCACGAATTTGGGCTCCAAGGCGAATACCATATTCGGTAAAAGCTCCTCTTTCGAGCGAGGGGTAAGCACAGGTAGCTCATTGATCTGTATACCGATGCCATGTCCTACGAATTTAGCCTGTTGCTCGGTTCCCATAAAGTTAGCCGAAAGACCTTCTTTCTTAGCGATATTCGCCGCTATATTATATAAATCCGAACAAGCGGTTCCCGGGCGGGTAGCGTTTTCCACCTCCTGTTGTATCGTAAGGGCCACTTGATGCGCCCGATATGCTTCCTCCGTCAGGCGGCCTACGGAGAAGACACGGGTCATGTCCGTCATATAAGCCGTATAATTGCCGGCCATATCCACCATGATAGCGGTACCTTCTTTTAATAAAGTACCGTTAGCGCCTAGCGGACAAGAAGCGTCTATGCCGCCTCCGCCCAAAGCGAAATCAAAAGGGGATGGGGTCTCGGCGTTTTCCCCGGCGAGAATACTACCCATATAGATATCCATATTGGCTCCGAAAGCACGGAAAAGACCGATCGAGCCGTTCTTGCGCATACGTTTCTCGATCTCGTACTGAAACTCCAAGTCTGTCATACCGGGACGGAAGCATTCCGGGATCTCGCTATAAGTAGCCTCGTGCTTGCGGGCGGCGATACGGAATTGCCCGATCTCCCAAGGGGTTTTTACCCGGCGAAGGTTTCGCATGAAAGCGGTGGCGTTACCGGCCTCCTCCGGTTGGAATACCTTTTGTAAACGGATATATTCATTATAAGTTAACTCATCTGCCTCTAATAAGAGTCTTTTCGGCATCTTAATTCCTCGTTCCGCAAATAAGGGTGGGATGTCTTCCGGCTTACGGATGTATTCCACTTGATGTCCTGAAAGCCCGTTCGGTCGCTTGATCAAGAACCACGGCTCACCGTCTACCGGCAAATAAAAATAACCACTATAGATTTGTCCTGTCGTATAATAAAGATTTACATCTACGGTAAGCAAACAGGCATCCATACCCATTTTTGCCATACCATCTCTCATCCGATCCCATTTTATCTTTAGGTCGTTCTTCAATTCTTCTGAAATCATCTTCCTTTGTATTACTTTTATTTTGTACCGGGCATCAAAGGTAACAAGAATTTACGAGATTTAAGTGGATTTGAGGTGAATAAAGTATTACAAACGCATATATGCGAATATACGGTTGAATAGGGAAATCTTCTTATGAATAAAGATAATCGTATCTGTATCTATTCCTTGATTCTCGTCGTGAATCCTATAAACCACGGCGTGGTCTTTACAGATCATGGCGTGGTTTACAAAGACCACGCCGTGGTTTGTAGAATAGAAGTAGATCCGATATAGAATATATAAGTATTCAGCTGGTTATTCTTGCGGAACAAATAGGGTATTCGATACTATTGGACCGGGATCTTGATAACCACCTTCCGGATATTCCCTTGGCCGATACCCGGGGCGTGCCCGTCTTCCGGGAAATAAATGGCGAATTGTCCGGGATAGATTTTCGTATAGGCGGTAGGTTTGTCGATATAAAAGGCGATATCTTGCTCCTCGTTGTATGGAACGGACTCCTCTAGTAATTGATCTCCCGGTTTCCATCCGATTTTCTCTACGCCCAATAAGGGGAATTGGATATCGATAAATTTCTTGTGGGTCTCGATGGCCGCTTCCGACTTCTCCTTTCCGAAGAGGCTGGCGATGCTAACCGTGAAACCAGCGTCCGCTATATCGTATTTACCATCTTCCATTTTTGAAAAATCAGTAGACTTAACATAGTCAAAAGCCTGCTTAAACAGCGGATGGATACATTCGATCCGCTTAGAGTTCTCAAGTGAGTCTAGAATCATATTGTTATTAAGTTTTAGTAATTGGTTTGAAAATCGTTACAAATGTCGGGTATTTCCCTGTTAAATAATAGTCATATTTCTCAAATAAATCTATTAAGTTCCTAGGTTTCTTAACGTACGTAAATACTGTTTCGTAAAGTTTGCAATCTGGTTGCAATCATATTTATCGTATCTTTGTTATTCATTTATATATAACTAAACAGGTGATACGATCTATGAAAGATTTGGAGACAATTATACTACCGGTTCTCGAGATGAGTTGTGCCGTATGTGCCAATAACGTAGAGAATACGGTGAAGGGACTTCCCGGCGTGGAGGAGGCATCGGTGAATTTCGCGGCGAATACGCTTTCCGTCAAATACCATCCATCCTTGATTACTCCTCAGAAAATGAGAGAGGCCGTGCAGGAGGCCGGATACGATTTGGTCGTGGAGGTAGAGGATCCGACGGCGGTACAGGAAGAGATGGCACGAGAGCATTACCGGAAGCTACGCCGGAATACGATCGGGGCGTGGGTACTTTCCATTCCGCTGGCCCTGCTGGGAATGGTGTTTATGCATACGCCCGGCGGTAACTGGATCATGATGGCGCTGGCCTTGGTGATTATGATCGTGTTCGGGCGGTCGTTCTACGTGAACGGCGTGCGCCATGCGTTGCACGGTAGCGCCAATATGGATACATTGGTGGCGTTGAGTACCTCGATCGCTTTCCTGTTCAGTTTCTTCAATACCGTATATCCGCGGTTCTGGTATGAGAAAGGATTGGAGCCGCATGTTTATTATGAGGCATCCGGCGTGATCATAGCGTTCGTTCTGTTGGGTAAACTTCTGGAGGAGCGGGCGAAGAACAGCACTTCTTCCGCTATCAAGAGCTTGATGGGATTGCAGCCTAAAACCGCCCGTCGTGTGCGAGATGGTCAGGAGGAAGAGGTCTCTATCTCGTTCTTGCGGGTGGGAGATCTTGTCAGTGTCCGTCCCGGTGAGAAGATCCCGGTGGACGGCACGGTGTCTCAAGGTTCCTCTTCCGTGGATGAGAGCATGTTGAGTGGCGAGCCGATCCCTGTCGTGAAATCACAAGGCGACCGGGTCTTGGCCGGGACGATCAACCAAAAGGGCGCTTTCTTGATGGAGGCGACCGGGGTGGGGAGCGCTACCGTATTATCGCAAATCGTACAGATGGTACAAGCCGCCCAAGGAAGTAAGGCGCCCGTGCAGCGTATCGTTGATAAAATAAGTGGTATATTTGTACCGATCGTTGTCGGATTGGCGATACTTACTTTTATCGTCTGGCTGGTAGTAGGAGGAAGCGGGTACTTCTCGTACGCTCTCTTATCGGCGGTATCGGTATTGGTGATCGCTTGCCCTTGCGCGTTGGGACTTGCTACGCCAACTGCCTTGATGGTCGGGATGGGTAAAGGCGCCGAGCATCATATATTGATCAAAGACGCTTTTGCCTTGGAAAACCTTTGTAAGGTGGATACCGTCGTGCTGGATAAGACCGGGACCTTGACCGAGGGCGTGCCCGAGGTGACAGACTCTTTCTGGATATCGGAGGCGAGCCGGGATATGCTGGATATCCTTTATACCGCCGAGATGAAGTCTGAGCATCCTTTGGCGTCCGCTATCCTCTCATGGTTGAAAGGAACGGAGGCTGCGGAGATCGACGCTGATAGTTTCGAGAGCGTAACGGGGCGTGGTATCCAAATGCAGGTACATGGCGTGACGTATTGGGTAGGAAGCAAAGGCTTTTTGGAAACCTTCAAGGCGATGGTTCCGCCCGAGGCTGGGCGGGAAATCATCCGGTGGGAAGAGGATGGCAAGAGTATCGTTTATTATGGTTGGGAATCGGAATTGCTTGCGGTCATGGCTATTTCGGATCGGTTGAAACCTACGTCGGGAGAGGCGGTAGAGGCCTTGAAAGAAATGGGTATCGAGGTTCATTTATTGACCGGCGATGGGAAACGGACTGCCGAGACTGTTGCGGCCATGCTGGATATCCGTCATTATAAGGCGGATGTCTTGCCGAGCGATAAGGAGGAGTATATCCGTTCCTTGCAAGCCGCCGGAAGGAAAGTGGCTATGGTTGGGGATGGTATCAACGACTCGCAAGCTTTAGCCCGTGCGGATGTGAGCATTGCGATGGGTAAGGGAACGGATATCGCCATGGATGTGGCGATGGTCACGTTGATTACTTCGGATTTGATGTTATTGCCGGATGCGATCCGCTTGTCGAAACGTACGGTTCGCTCGATCCACCAGAATTTATTCTGGGCATTTATCTATAACTTGATCGGAATCCCATTGGCGGCGGGTGTCTTATTCCCGGTGAACGGACTGTTACTGAACCCGATGTTGGCGAGCGCCGCGATGGCTTTCAGTTCCGTGTCGGTGGTATTAAATAGCTTACGGTTGAAATGGAGTAAACTTTAAATAATAAGTAGAGATATGGCAACATTAAAATTTAAGACAAACGCTAAATGTGGCGGATGCGTGGCGGCTATCGGCGCTAAGTTGAATAAATTAGTAAAAGAGGACGCATGGTCGATCGACTTGAAATCCCCGGATAAAACATTGACTATAACAACCGATCTTCCGGCGGAGACCATTCTTTCAGCCGTATCGGAGGCCGGTTTCAAGGCTAGCGCCTTGTAGTCGTAGCGATCGGATGGATGAGAAAACAAAGACAGACTCATGGTGAGGAAGTAGCGAATGTGCTTACGCATGGCGCGGGCATGTTGTTCGGCTTAACGGCGATTATCGTCTTGATGATCGCCGGGATTCGTACAGGTGATCCGTGGGTGATCGGTAGTTTCGCCGTTTATGCGTTGTGCATGACTTCCTCGTATGTGACATCTACCTTTTACCACGCCGCTTCCGATCCCAAGCGAAAATGCCAGTTGCGCCGTTGGGATCATAGCGCTATTTATTTGCATATCGCGGGTACTTATACGCCATTTACCTTGGTGGCTCTCCGCGACGAGGGTTTCTGGGGCTGGGGATTATTTATTACGGTTTGGCTGGCCGCGGTTATCGGCGTATGGTTTAGTTTCCGTCGGATGAAGAAAAAGGATAATCTGAAAACGGTTTGTTATCTGCTGATGAGTTGGGTGGTGATTATCGCTTTCAAACCTTTGATCGATGTTTTCCAGCGTACGGATTCGATGTATGTCTTATATTGGCTGATCGGAGGAGGCTTGTTCTATTCCTTAGGAACGATTTTCTTCTTTCTGGATAAATATAAATATATGCATTCCGCATGGCATTTATTCGTTCTCGGGGGAACGGTTTGCCATTTTATAGCGATCTATAATTTGGTGTAAGGAAAAACAAAGAAGCCGGAACTGTGTTTAGCGGTTCCGGCTTCTTTTATTCTTGTTCTTCCGTATGTTGTTTCTCGTATTTATAATCCGCTAAAATCAACCCCATTGAAAAGCAAGGAAGGGATTCGCCAGCTGGAGGATAGGCGGGGGTCGTTTCCGACTTCCGCTAGGTTACTCCATAGGGAGAGCATATTACCCGTGGCGTTCATCTCGGAGATCGGTTGGGATAGCTTGCCTCTCTCGATCAAGAAACCTTCCACACCATACGAGAAATCGCCGGTCGTGCTATTGCAGTTTCCACCGTTGAAGCCGGTCACCAATATACCTTTGTCGATAGAGGCGATCAATCCGTCCAGATCCTTATCACCATTCCGCATGGTAAGAATCGAGGGAGAGCCGATCGTTTGTTCCATGCCCATCTTGTTGGCGGAATACGTATCGATATAATACGTTTTCAATATACCCTGCTCGAATACCGGAAGACGTTTCGTGGCAACACCCTCGCTATCGAAATAACGTGCGCCGGAAGCCTTTACCAAATGAGGCTCATCTATCAAGGTCATCTTGTCGCTCGCTACCTTTTGGTCGATCTTATCCAACAAGAAAGAGTTCTTTTGCTGGATGGAGGAACCGTAAATGGCTCCGATTACTGGAGAAAGCAGACGACTGGAGTTCATGTTATCCACGATCATGGTATATTTACCGGACGCCACTTTCCGCTGTCCCAGTTTTCGAAGCACCCGTTCCAGCGCTTTCGTACCGATACCGGTCTTCACCAGCTCGTCATAATACAAGGAAGAGTCGTACCAATAGGACTCGGGACGGGCGTCGCCCTCCCCACGGATGCTGACACTCCCCACCAAACCATAAGAGGAACCGGAAGCCTCGCCTTCGAAACCGTTGCTGGCTACCATGTACTTAAAGTCCTTCTCGTCGCTGTAGGAAGCGTTGGCGGAGATGATCCGGTCGTCCTTGCCCATGATTTCCTCACAGACGCTCATGGCCAACGCTACCTTGTCGTCCGGTTGCACGGAGTCGAAATTCGGGTCGACCAATCGCAAGTCCGCCGCCCCACCTTTATAATACAAGGAAGCGTCCGGCAGCGTGCGAGCCTTGTCCTCGGCGAGGAAACGAGTGGCGGCGATACCATCCTTGATGAACTTCTCCAGCTCTTTCTTATCCAAGCGATTGGTAGAGTAGGAGCCGTAACGGCCGTCCACGAACAAATGAACCACCATGCTGTTCTCGGATGCCTGTTGCAGACGGTCTATTTTCATATCCCGTATCTCAAACGAACTGCTGGAACCATTGTAAAGCGTGACACGTGAAGATTGGCAACCATTCTTCAAGGCATATTCCATGGCCCATTGAGCCAATTTCTTATTTTCGTTTGTTATCATATTAGTTTTCTCCTCCTACTGTAAGTTTGCTGACTAAGGCCGACGGCATACCGCAGGTTACCGGGCAAGACTGTCCATCCTTACCGCAGGTCCATGTGCCGTTATCCATTTTATAATTATTACCCACCATCGTGATATCCGCCAACGCTTTCGGGCCGTTACCGATGATATTGATATCCTTGATAGGTTGGGTAAGCTTGCCGTTCTCGATCAAGTAACCATCCTTCACGAAGAAGGTAAAATCGCCCGCGCCGATCTGTACCTGCCCGTTCGTGAAGTTGGCGGCATAGATACCTTTCTTTACGGTAGAGATGATCTCCTCTTCCGTCACGTTGCCCGCTTCCATATAAGTGGCACGCATACGGGGGATAGGCATCTGACGGAAAGACTCCCGGCGGCCATTGCCCGTAGAGGGGATGCCGTAATGTTTCGCGCTGATACGATCGTGCAGATAACTGGTCAAGACTCCCTCCCGTACGATATAGGTTTTTTGTCCGTCCACACCCTCGTCATCGATATTGACTGAGCCCCGGTTGAAAGGAATCGTGCCGTCGTCCACCACGTTGATATGCTCGTTGCAAACTTTCTTGTTCAGTTGATCAGAGAAAATAGAGGTGTTCTTACGGTTGAAATCTGCCTCGAAAGCATGGCCGATCGCCTCGTGCAATAAGATGCCAGAGCCACCGGCACCCATGACAACGGGCATTTCCCCGCCTTTAGGCTTGATCGCCTGAAATAAGATAGAGGTCTTATCCACCGCCTCTTGGGCAAGCTCGTCGATCAGGTCGTCCGTTAGGAATTCCGCTCCCATGCGGAAAGCCCGTGCGGCGTACGAGTTCTCGATCTTCCCGTTATCCTCCATAATACAGACGGCACTCAAAGCACTCATCGGGCGATAATCGTAATAAATCTGCCCTTCCGAGTTACAGAATAAGATATGAGAGGTCGTGTCTCCCAAAGAGGCCATCACCTTGGTGACCCGCTTGTCCTTGGCGAAGATCTGATCGTTCAGTTTCTGCAAGAAAGGCATCTTGTCATTAATGGCTATCTCGTCCCAAGGTGTTTGTACGCTATAGAAATTGTTCGTATGCTTTTCTTCCGTTAAGTTGATAGGAGCGGTATTCGCTGATCCGGTGGCGATACGCGCGGCCGTACGAGCCGCCTTTAGCATCTCGTCCAAGCTGACGTTCTCCACGTAGGCATATCCCGTTTGGTCGCCGGACAAAACACGTACGCCCATCCCAAAATCGATGTTAGATGAGGCACGGTTTACGGCACCATCCTGCAACCCTACGTTGTTCCTGTATGAATGCTCAAAAAACAAATCGGCATAATCCCCGCCTTTCTCCAAGGCTGCCGCCAATACTTTCCTCAAATCCCCCTCACTCACCTTGAAATAATTCATGGCGAATGAAATACCGGCTGCTTTATCACTCTCACTACCGGTGCAACTTCCTAGTAGGGAAGGAGCCGCTAATGTTCCAAGCATAACCATACTTCCTGTTTTAATGAAATCACGTCTGTTAATATTCATGTTGTTGTTGTTTAGCCCAATCCATCACGTTTGCGGGTGGACGTTGATTCAATAACTCTTTTTTCATAAAATCCATGTAAGGAGCTACGTGCTTGAAGAATTTCTTGTATCCCTTACATAGATAATTTAGTCCCGGCTCTCCATTCGGCGTATGGAGGAACCGGTTTTTCGGGCATTCCCCATGGCAAGCGAAAAGATATTCGCATTCCTTGCATTGCGTAGGGAGCTTATCTTCTTTATCCGTTCCAAACTTTTGTTGTACCGGACTGTACATCATCTCCGTTAATGTCTTTGTTTGGATATTCCCGAGTTTGTATTCCGGGAATACGAAATGGTCGCAAGCATATACGTCGCCATTGAACTCCATTACCCCGGCGTGACCGCAATGGCGGGCCAAGGAACAGACCCCGGGTTGCTCGCCTACCCAGTTCGCCAAGGTGGAATCGAATAATTGGATGTAGAACTTGCCGACATCCTCTTTCAGCCACTCGTCGAACAAGGCGCAAAGGAAATCCCCCCATTTCTCGCTATCTACCGAGAACGGAGCTAGCTCGATCGCAGCGTCTTGTTCCTCGGGAGAAGATAGCTTGGTACCTTCCTTGTGCCGGCCGATACGCTCCACGATCGGGGCGAATTGGATGAAACGGCAATCCAGTTCCTTGAAGAAATTATAGAATTCCAGCGGATAATCCACGTTATAATCATTCACGACGGCCATGGCGTTATATTCTACCCCATGTTTTTTCAGCAACTCGATTCCCTTCATCACCTTATAGAAAGAGGGGAGTCCCTGCCGGTTCCTACGGTATTCGTCGTGGAACTCTTGCGGGCCATCGATAGATACACCCACCAAGAAATTATTTTCCTTGAAAAATTGGCACCACTCATCATTCAATAGGGTACCATTGGTTTGGATACAGTTGTCTATTTGCCGTCCTCCCGCATATTTACGCTGCAACTCCAAGGCTTTTTTATAGAAGCTGATAGGTCGCATCAGCGTCTCGCCTCCATGCCATGTAAACAAGACTTCTTGCATGGTTTGGCATTCCATGTATTCCTTGATGAACTTCTCGAGTATCTGATCCGTCATGATGTGATTCTTCACGTCTGGATAGAACTTACTTTTCTCAAGGTAATAACAATACTCGCATGCCAAATTACAAACAGAACCAACCGGTTTCAACATGATGTAGACCGGCTTGGCGAAAGGGGAAATATAGGAACTATTCATGGTATACTATTAGATATTACATTTCTATTTCAACTCGAACTCGCTAAGCACGATTTTTTGTTTTAGCTCGCTGAACGTTTGATCTGACTTAGTCAGTGTACGGAAGGTATATTTATCCCCGTATGTGGAAAGTACCTTTTCCATCTCATTTTCTCCGATCAGGAAATAACCTTTGGCGGGTGTTTCTTTATCGAAGTCATGGAAGATATTTCCCATATAGAAGTTTAACCCGTACAGATTCCGATAAATCCGAAGGTTATTTACGACATATACATTCTTTTTATTCAATGGATATTCTTTCAGGATACGTTCAGCGAAAACACGGCAAGAATCCCCTTCACGAATACCTCTCATAATGACACCGTCAATTAATAAATTAACCGAGAATGTCAAGGCTATCGTAGCGTAGAGGATCTTGATATTTATTTTCTTGAACATCTGGTAATAGACCGTTCCTAATATCAATAGATTTATGAAGATAATACAGATCGTAAGCGTACTGGGGTGAACTAATACTTTTGATACCATTTGTACCATGTCCAAGGTCGATGCGTTTTGTGTATATTGACCGACGATACCAACAGGATCAATAATACTGAATACCGTAAGCAAGATCGCTATCATGACGACACTTACTACGGAAGCTAAAAAGGCAGCGAATACCCGAGTTACTTTCGTACGGTATTCTGTAATATATAAGGCATACTGAGCCAAGAACAAGGCAATGAACGGATAAGCCGGCATTAAATATACGCTTCGTTTACTGGAAGGGATCGAATAGAAGAAAAGGATGCCGACTAAAGCAACCAAACTAAATAAACGAACTTTTTCCATGGAGCGGATACGTTTCCACGTATTCTTTAAGATCTCTTTAATAGGTTGCTCAGGCTTGCTAAGTTTCAGCCCGAATAAAGAGAAGAAAAAGAAAATAGTCCAAGGTATAAAGCCTGCCGCCAACGTCATGAAATTGTACCAAACACCATTCTCATGCCCCAGATCATAGGAAATTTCAGGAGTGTTTAGGTGTAAGAAACGAGCGAAATTCTCCGCTAATACGACATTAAGGAACTCATCTCCACCTTGCTTCCATGCAGCGGTATACCACAACATCGGTAGGAATAAAGAGGAAATTCCCGCATATAATAAAGTCTTGAATATGGTGAGATAACTGTATTGACCTAACATTAATAGATAAATGCCGAATACGAATAGGGGCAATACTACGCCTACCGGTCCTTTGGTCAGAACGGCGCATCCTAATAATAAAGGTATGAATATGGGAAGTCCTTTCAGCTCTAATTTATCTTCCCATCGATATAGCTGGAAAAGCCCTATGACGATGAAAGTAGTGAGCAACATATCCACCCGGGTCGTCATGGCCGCCCGATGTATCTCTACGCAGGTGACCAATAGGAGGGTCGCTATGAATGCCTCCTGAAACTTTACGATTCGTTTACCGAAAAAGACCAATACGAACCCGATCAAGGTAATAAAGGCTAAAGCCGATGGCAAGCGGGAGGTGAACTCGGAAACATATCCCTGTGGATAGGAGAAAGCAGCCATTAACCAATGCGCCATCGGTGGCTTAAAAGCGAACTCGTTCGCGTAAGATTGTGGCAAGACCCAATTACCTGTCTCAAGCATGGAGATCGCTACGGCCGCTTCCCGAGGTTCCCCTTTGGTGGAAAAGTCGCCGAGGCCAATCCAAGGTAACACAGATATAATACAGATTACTACCATCATGGTTACCGGCTTTTGCAAGTAAAGATATTGAAGTGTAGGTGTACGCATATGACAATTAATATATAGGGCTTTGGCCCATTAATGTTATAAAACAGTTTGCAAAAGAACAATTTTTTATGGACTTTCCCCGCATTTTTAGAAACTTTTTATGTGCCCAATGAATGTTTGATAGCCTTTCGTATCGCTTCCGCATCCTCCTTGTTTTCCTTTAATATGGAGAGAATCAGGTTTAAATAACTCTCTTTGTTACTGATACCGCAGATCGCGCATAGGCGGCTCTGTGGTAACATCCCTTTTTGATTATAAACACGGAGGATGCTTTTGTAGTTCTCCGTTTCTATATAAGACTCAAATTCTTCTTTTATGTTTTTGTATATTTCTTCCGCATGGATGTTCAGACGGATACTCTCTACATGTTCGGTTAATTGCTCCACCGTCGTTATCTTGCGATCAACGGTAGTCTCCAGTTTTTTACGGACTTGATGTTTGGCATGAAGGATTACTTGCGAGTCCAGTTCTTTTTGGAAAAGACGTACTACGTTTTCTTTCACTTGCTTGAAAACATCGTCCGGATCTTTCATCAACCGTTTGGCGACCGTCTTGATCACGTCCTCTATCATCAATAGGTTCTCCACTTCCGCTACGTCCGGTACATAAATATGTTGTTCCCGTAGATAGTTTATTTCTCCTTGCGTACGCCTGTCACGATCTACGATACCTTTGCTATCTAATGTATGGAAGTCTTTCAGTTGGCCGAACGCTTTGGTTGTCTCGATTACTTTTTGGCAACCACCCATCGGTTTCACCAAATAATCGGGGAATATGAAGGGGTAAAGCTTGCTGTCGATACTGTTCGTGTCGGTCCCTTCGATAAACAAGATCGGTTTCCGGCTGCCAAGTATTTCCATATATACTTCTTCCGGGAAACTTTCATTACTCTCGATCAACTCGTAATCCCATACGGAATGATCTGCGTCGTAAGAACGAATCCAGATCCGTTTGCTGTCGGAGCGGGAGGTGGCGAAATCAATGTCATGTGTGAGATAAACAAACGTACAGTCCGGGCGTATCGCCTCAATCTCGTCCCAAAGCTGGTTCTTTATGGAGTTGTGGAGAAGGGTTTCCGGCTCTTCGATCACGAGCAAGGCGTTCGGGCATGCGCATAATGCGGCCCCAATCAAGTAGAACACCAGTTTCTCGCTATCGCTCATGCGTCCGGCGGTGTAGGAATTTGAATCACGCCCCGTGGATACAAGCTCGATAAATCCCGACTTTCGTATCAGGCGATTATGCGGAAACATCTTTTCCCAGATCGCTTGTATAATATCTATCTTGGTGATCGGAGGATCTACTTCGTTATTAGTTTTGCTGGCTTCCTTGAAATTGACTGCCGCCTCGAACTCCTCGCTCTGGAGTTGCAAAATCAGTTTCTCGTATTCAGAAATACGTGGCATGAACAGTCGTTCCTTGATCATAGACTGTAAACGTGCGAATTCATTGGAGGCCGATAATTTAGATTCGTCATCGCTGATGAATAAGGCATGTATACCGGATATTCTTTTCGCTTGACCCGCATATCTCTCCAATAAATCTCTGCCAAAAGAGCTTTTCCCCGCACCGTTCGCTCCGATCACGACTAATATCTTCGTGTCTAGCATGATGGGATGTGTCACATTAACTTTCGTTGGGAGTGTTAGTTCCATACATGTTATTGATTAGGTTTTCAAAGATAAGCTTTTTCTTTGAAAGTTCGCACGAGACCTGAAAAATAAAGTGCCTTTCCCGAAACATCCTTAAAGACGGGAAAGGCGCTTTTATTAAAACCTTAGCAGAGTTTTTTCTTATTTGCTCTTCTCCAAGATAACTCGAGCGAGGCGAGCTTGTATTTGCATTAATGTATTAACATCCTCGTTCTCGAAATTGATGTCAGCTACTTTTAAACTTCTTTTGGAGACTACCGGAGCCGATTTAGCAGCCATTAATTCTTGTACTAATTCATCTACTTGCTCTTTGATTTTCTCTGCCTTTTTTGAATAATCTACTGTACGTGCCATAGTTCTTTTGATATTTTATTTTATGAATACTATCGCAAAGATAATTACATTTTTATAATACACATAATAAAACGTAAATATTCTGTGCTATTTTTACGAAAAAGTCCGAGCTGCAATATTTTCGCAGCCCGGACTAGGTAATTATCGAGATGAATGTGTGTTATGCTTTTGTCGTATTCGTCTCGGATACGTCATTTTTTACTTCCCAATGGAACGGTTCGAATTCAGTGTTCGGATCTACCCAAGATGCTTTCTTAGACGCATAGATAATAAACGGTGCCGCAACGACAACTATTACACCGATGAAGAGAACGGCGAACCAAACCGTATTATTTCCTGTAGAAATCTGGCTAGGAGGAATGAAACTTAATACGAACGCTAATAAGGAACCACAGAATCCTAAACCTCCGATCAACCACATCAAGCCATTGCCACCTTTTCCGATACGGAAAGGACGACCTGCTTTTTTCATCTTATAACGTAATGCGATCGCTCCGGAGAACATCAACATATACATTATTAAATATAAGATCACCGTAAGCTGTGATAAGATCTGATAAAAGCTTTGTACGGATGGCATTACCACGAATAATAAGCTAAGAAGTGTAACAGCCGCTCCTTGGATATAAAGGATGTTTTTCTGTACGCCGATCTTATTGGTCTTCTGGAAGAACGGGGGCAGATAACCTGCTTTACCAACTGCGAATATACCTTTGGAAGGACCAGCGACCCATGTCAATACTCCTGCTAATACGCCAAATGCCAAAGCGATAGCGATAATTGGGGATAACCATGAGGCATGAATGTACTTGAAGTAATTGTCGAATCCCACTAATAAACTTTGCGTAAGATTGATGTCTTTCTCTGGGATAATAATACCCAACGCAAAAGTTCCTAGTACGAAGATTACAACGGTGATCAAGGCACCGATAAATACAGCTTTCGGATAGTTTTTAGAAGGATTGTCAACGTCTTTCACGTGAATACCGCCCATTTCCATACCTGCGTAAAAAAGGAAGATACTTGCGGCTAAGACTAAGTTGTCGAATTTACTGAAGTCGGGGAAGAAGTTACTGTGGAAATCCATATTGGAATGCCCGCCAGTCGCTAGGTATACGATACCTAAAATGATGAGTAACGCCGCTGGTATGATAGTACCTACCATACCTCCGATTTTCGCTACTTTTCCAACCCAACTCAATCCCTTTAGTGAGATAAATGTAGCCAGCCAATAAATAATTAACACGATCGCTAATGTGTAGTATTTGTTATTCGCCAGCAGCATATCTTCGGGATGATCCATACCGATGAAGGCGATGGATACGGCTCCAAAAGTTAATACTGTCGGATACCAGATCGTACTTTCAATCCATTGAACCCAGATAGCCAGAAAGCCTAGACGTTTTCCATAGGCCTCACCTACCCAACGGAATACACCACCTTGTTTGTCTTGGAACATTGCCGCTAATTCCGCTGCCACCAAAGAGGTCGGGATTAAGAATACGATTGCCGCGAATAAGTAATAGAAAGCCGAACTTAGTCCGTATACGGCTTCTGCTGGCAGTCCGCGTAAAGATACTACTGCCGTCACGTTCATGATTGCTAGGGTAAACACACCTAGCTTTACTGTCTTGTTGATATTTGCCATAGATTTATGTTTTAAAAATGAGAATTACTTCTCTCGTTTAAGTCTGAGTTTATAACAGCGAATCAAAGAAGATGTTTTGTTTTTGCTACGTAAAACTTGGTTAATTAACACATTTCGCTGTTTAAACAAATGGTATATGAGGTTTGTTGTCATAAACCAAAATGAAAAGGATTATAATTAAATAAATAGTAACGCTTATGAAAATGGCCGTATTTGATTTCGCATTGAGAAAGAAGGGAGTATATGGTGTGTTACATATCATTATACTATTGTTGTCGCTGTTCTTGGTTATCAGTATCTCCATCGATACATTTAAGAATATTCCCTTTTACACGCAAACTTCTTATAAGAAGATTCAATTATGGATCTGTTTGTTTTTTCTTTTCGATTTTGTTTTGGAATTTTTCCTGTCGAAAGATAAATTACGTTATTTGCGAACGCACTTTATTTTCTTGCTCGTAGCGATCCCTTACCAAAATATAATAGAATATTATCATATTATCACCTCACCCGAGCTTAGTTATTTCTTACGTTTCGTTCCTTTGGTACGGGGTGGGTATGCGTTGGCGATCGTGGTGGGATGGTTGTCGTACAATAAGGCGTCGGGCTTGTTTGTCTCTTACTTGACGATGTTGCTGGCCACGGTTTATTTCTCAAGTCTTATATTTTTTGTCTTGGAGCACAAGGTGAACCCGTTGGTGGCTAATTATGGGGACGCTCTATGGTGGGCGTTTATGGATGTGACAACGGTTGGCTCTAACATATCCGCTATTACGGTTACGGGGCGAGTCCTTTCGGTCGTATTGGCTGCTTTGGGCATGATGATGTTTCCAATATTTACGGTATATGTGACAAGCCTTGTCCAAAAAAGTAACGAGGAGAAAAAAAGGTTTTATGAGAACATGCAGGCTCCTTCTCCCCAGCCAGAGGTGAAGGATAAATAGAAACTCTAGTTCCTACAGTGGATACTGCGAGGTCTTCCCGTAGGGAACAAACAGGCTGGAGGAAGTGGCGGAGATTACACTATGATTTGCTGGAAAGTTTGATTGGCTTCTGTTTTTTTCGTATCTTTACGGCCCCTAAAACCAGATAGGTAAAAGATGATAAAAGATAAGCAGGCATTGGAAGGCGGGCGCATATCCATACTTGGCGCACGTGTTCATAATCTGAAGAATATAGATGTAGAGATTCCGAGGAATAAGTTGACGGTGATTACCGGCATGAGTGGTAGCGGCAAGTCATCATTGGCGTTCGATACGATTTTCGCTGAGGGACAAAGGCGGTATGTGGAGACATTCTCGGCTTACGCCCGGAATTTCTTAGGGAATATGGAGAGACCCGATGTGGATAAGATAACGGGTCTGAGTCCGGTTATCTCCATTGAGCAAAAGACAACCAATAAGAATCCTCGTTCCACCGTCGGTACGACTACCGAGATCTATGACTTTTTCCGTTTGCTTTACGCTAGGGCGGGAGAGGCCTATTCCTATTTGAGCGGGGAGAAGATGGTGAAATATACCGAGGATCAAGTCTTACGGCTGATCTTGGATGAGTACAACGGGAAAAAAACGTATCTCTTGGCTCCGTTGGTCCGTAATCGTAAGGGGCACTATAAGGAACTTTTCGAGCAGATACGTAAAAAAGGATATCTGAACGTCCGTGTCGATGGCGAGTTGAAAGAGATCTTCCATGGGATGAAGCTGGATCGTTATAAGATGCACAGCATCGAGGTGGTGATCGATAAGATGATTGTCTCCGAGGCAGACGAGCGTCGTTTGAAAGAGAGCTTGAAGATCGCCATGAAGCAAGGCGATGGCCTTGTGCTGATACTGGATGCCGAGACTAACGAGGTTCGCCATTATAGTCGTCGTTTGATGGACCCGGTGACCGGATTGTCTTACAGTGAGCCGGCTCCGCATAATTTCTCGTTCAACTCCCCTCAAGGAGCGTGTCCGAAATGTAAAGGCTTAGGACAGGTCAATTTGTTGGATATGGACAAGATCGTTCCCGATCCATCCTTAAGTATATATAGCGGTGGCATCGTCGCTTTGGGTAAATATAAGAATTCGTTGATATTCTGGCAGATTGAGGCGCTTTGCCAAAAGCATGGCGTGACGATCAAGACGCCTATACGGGATATTCCCGAGGAGGCGATGGACGAGATCATGAACGGTACGGACGAGCGGTTGCAGATCAAGAATGACTCGTTAGGATCGTCTAACTATTTTTTGTCGTATGAGGGAGTCGCCAAGTATATCTTGATGCAACAGGAGAGCGAGGCATCCGCCTCGGCGCAGAAATGGGCGGGACAATTCATCAAGATGGCCACTTGTCCGGAATGTAACGGCTGGCGATTGAATAAGGAGGCGTTGAGCTACCGGATAGCGGGAAAGAATATCGCCGAGTTGTCGGCCATGGATATCTCGGAATTATACGAGTGGCTGGAGGGTATCGAGGAGAAGCTGGACCCGAAACAGCTTCGGATCGCTACGGAGATATTGAAGGAGATACGCTCCCGCCTGCGCTTCTTGCTGGATGTGGGATTGGATTATCTTTCCATGAACCGGGGTTCCGCTACCTTGTCCGGTGGCGAGAGCCAGCGTATCCGTTTGGCTACCCAGATCGGAAGCCAATTGGTGAATGTACTTTATATATTGGATGAGCCGAGTATCGGTTTGCACCAGCGGGACAACGTCCGTCTGATTAACTCCTTGAAGCAATTGCGTGATACGGGAAACTCCGTGATCGTCGTGGAGCATGATAAGGATATGATGCTGAGTGCCGATTACGTGGTGGATATGGGGCCTAAAGCGGGCCGTCTGGGGGGTGAGGTCGTTTTTGAGGGAACGCCCAAGGAGATGCTGCGTGTAGATACCTTGACCTCTTCCTATCTGAATGGAAACACGGAGATAGCCGTTCCTGCCGAGCGTCGGAAAGGCAATGGGCAGTTTATTACGATCAAGGGAGCCAGCGGCAATAACCTGAAGCATGTGGACGTGTCTTTCCCCTTGGGTACTCTTATTTGCGTCACGGGTGTGTCGGGTAGCGGAAAGTCTACCTTGATAAACCGCACGCTGCAACCGATCTTGAGCCAGCATTTCTATCGCTCGCTGGAAGACCCCTTGGCATACGACGCCATCGAGGGAATCGAGCATGTCGATAAGATCGTGAATGTGGATCAATCTCCGATCGGTCGTTCCCCCCGGAGCAACCCAGCTACCTATACGGGGGTATTCTCGGATATCCGGAATCTGTTCGTGGAACTTCCGGAATCGAAGGTGAGAGGGTATAAACCGGGACGTTTCTCTTTTAACGTATCGGGCGGACGGTGCGAGACCTGTAAGGGAAATGGCTATAAGACGATCGAGATGAATTTCCTTCCGGACGTGCTGGTGCCTTGCGAGGATTGTCACGGCAAGCGATATAACCGGGAAACCCTAGAGGTTCGTTTTCGTGGGAAATCAATTGCGGATATCTTGGATATGACGATTAATATGGCAGTGGAGTTCTTCGAGAATATCCCGACTATCTTATCCAAGATCAAGGTCCTGCAGGATGTAGGTCTGGGATATATCAAGTTGGGGCAACCCTCTACTACCTTATCCGGTGGCGAGAGCCAACGTGTCAAGCTGGCTACCGAGCTGGCGAAGCGGGATACGGGAAAGACGCTTTATGTATTGGATGAACCTACCACCGGTCTGCACTTCGAGGATATCCGGGTCTTGCTGGGGGTATTGAACAAGTTGGTGGATAAAGGCAACACGATCATCGTTATCGAACATAACCTCGATGTTATCAAAAGCGCCGATTACTTGATCGATATGGGCCCCGAGGGCGGTCGCCGTGGAGGTAACGTCCTTTTCACAGGGACTCCGGAGGCTTTAGCGAAGAGTGGTGTCGGGTTTACGGCTCCGTTCTTGAAAGAAGAGTTAGATATAGCAAATAAGAAAAAATGAAGAATCCTATACAAATGATCAAGCAGTGCGTGGAGAAGGAGGAACCTTACTTCGTGCTGAGAGGGCAGGACGTATGTGCGTTGGCTGCCATAGAGACCTATTATGAGGAGGTGAGGAATAAGGTGAAAGATCCTTATTTCATCGAGGAGATCGAAGAGATCATGAAAGATTTCCGGGCGTACCGGGAGGAAGTGTCTAACACTAAAATACCGGATTGATTTATGGCAGACGACAGTTACAAGACCATCAAGCAAGTAGCCGAGGGATATTATACCGAGAAGCGCAGCCGCTTTATCTCGTATGCTATCCCCGTGCGTACGGTAGAAGAGGTGAAGGAGCAACTGGAGAAATACCGTAAACAATATTATGATGCCCGCCATGTATGCTGGGCGTATATGTTAGGTCCAGAGCGGCAGACGTTCCGGGCCAACGATGACGGGGAGCCTTCTTCCACGGCCGGGAAACCGATCCTCGGACAGATCAACTCGAATGAGCTGACCGATTTATTGATTGTCGTAGTACGTTACTTTGGTGGAATCGAGTTAGGAACCAGCGGGCTGATCGTCGCTTATCGCACGGCCGCCGCCGAGGCTATCGCCGCCGCCGAGATCGAGGAACGTACGGTAGACGAGGACATCACGGTCGTTTTCGAATACCCATACCTGAACGGGATCATGCGTATCGTAAAAGAGGATAACCCCGCTATCATCTCACAGAAGTTCGAGATGGATTGCGAGATGACGCTTCGTATCCGTAAAGGAGAGGCTGAACGCCTCAAGAATCGCTTGTTAAAGGTTGAGACCGCTTATCTAAAAGAGTAGCAAGCGATCAACTAATTCAATTTTCAATTGTTTTTTGTAGAGACAAGGCTCATGAGGAACCCTGCCCCTGCATTTTATTGTGTAAATATTAATATAGTTTTATCTGAATGAAAAAAGTTCTTTTATTCTCTCTTTTTCTAGTGTTGGGTTTGGTCGTGTCGCAAATGCTTCCCGCTATGGTGGGGGAACAGTATTCGCTGGTAAAGACGATCTCTAATACATTTTTGTTTATTTGCCTTGCGTTTATCATGATTAATGTGGGGCGTGAGTTCGAGATTGATAAGACCCGGTGGAAGTCTTATACCGAAGATTATTTCATAGCGATGGCTACGGCTGCGTTTCCGTGGATATTCGTGGCTTTATATTATATGTTTGTCTTGCTTCCGGGCGATTTATGGGGAAGTTGGGACGCTTGGAAGGAGAACCTGTTGCTAAGCCGGTTCGCCGCGCCTACCTCGGCGGGTATCTTGTTTACGATGTTGGCCGCCGCCGGGCTAAAAGCCTCTTGGGTATATAAGAAAGTACAGGTATTGGCGATCTTCGACGACTTGGATACGATCCTGTTGATGATCCCGTTGCAAATCATGATGATCGGCTTGCGCTGGCAATTGGGGGTCATTATTCTGGTTGTGGTATTGCTCTTGATCCTGGGCTGGAAGAAAATGGGATATTATAATGTACGTCAAGACTGGAAAGCCATCTTGTTCTATGCCGTCGTGACGTTTGGTATCACGCAAGTGATTTATCTGGTATCGAAACATATGTACGGGGAGGAGGCTAGCATCCATATCGAGGTACTTTTACCTGCGTTTGTCGTAGGTATGATCATGCGGCATAAGCATATTGATACCAAGATCGAGCACCAAGTGTCCGATTTTATCTCTTATCTCTTTATGTTCCTTGTCGGAGTGAGCATGCCGGTGTTTATGGGTGTGGATTTCGCTCAGCAAGTGGCGGAAGTAACTACGGTGACAGGTTCCCAGCCGATGATGTCATGGTCGATGATCGCTTTACACGTCGTAATCGTCTCATTCTTATCCAATATAGGTAAACTATTTCCTTTGTTTTTCTACCGTGACCGGATGAAACGGGAGCGTTTGGCGCTGTCTATCGGTATGTTTACCCGTGGAGAGGTAGGAGCCGGCGTTATTTTCATAGCCTTGGGATATGGATTAGGTGGCCCTATGTTGATAATTTCTGTGTTAACTATTGTGTTTAATTTAATTTTAACTGGTATCTTTGTCATCTGGGTAGAGAAACTCACACGCAGCGCTTATAACCTGGAGCAAGCAGGAAAAGCCAAAGCTGTCAATTAATAGAAAAAACACTTGAAGGTATTTCAAGATGATATCCCGTTTCCCTCTTGGGAGGGAAAGGGAATAGTCATAGTACGATCAATTGTTGAAGACCTTCATCTAACTTATTATTTATGGACCGTACGATTAATGTTATCCTTAAACCGTTGCGTCGCTTCGCTATACAGAAGCCGAACGCTAGTCTTTTATTGTTTGCCGCTACCATCGTTGCTATGGTCTTGGCCAATTCGCCTTGGGCAGATAGGTATCACCAGTTATTAGCTTTTCCAATCGATCTGCAAGCCGGGCAGTTTAACTTCTTCGCGCATCATGGCGAGACCATGTCTATGCTGGCTTTCGTGAACGACGCCCTTATGGCGGTTTTCTTTTTCGTGATCGGTCTGGAGATCAAGCAAGAGGTATTGATCGGTGAGTTGAGTTCCGTGCGGAAGGCGCTATTGCCTATTATCGCCGCCTGTGGTGGAATGATCGTGCCGGTCTTATTTTATATGTTAGTATGTAATACGCCTCCCGAGGTAAACGGGGCGGCTATTCCGATGGCTACGGATATCGCTTTCGCCTTGGCCGTATTGGGCTTGTTGGGGAAGCGGGTGCCGTTGAGCATGCGTATCTTCTTGACCGCCTTGGCTGTGGTGGATGATATTGGAGGTATCATAATTATCGCCCTGTTTTATAGCGGGCATATCGCTTTCGAGCCTTTGTTGATATCCCTGATAGTCCTCGCTTTGTTGTATGTGGGAGGAAAGTTCCGGGTACACAACCGATTGTTTTTCTATATTGGTGGCTTTATCGTTTGGCTGCTATTTCTGGAGTCAGGAATCCATCCGACAATCGCCGGCGTGTTGATCGCCTTTACGGTTCCAGCCCGTCCGGTTGTTAAGCTAGATGATTTCACGTGTGATATGACCGGGTATTTGAATATGCTGGACTATACCGAGGTTCGTCAGTCCCGTAAAGCGGAAGTGCTTACGCCTACACAAATTCAGGTATTGAATAACATCCATACGTTGGCGGATAAAACGATCAGTCCGTTGCAGACCATCGCTGATAAGTTGCATCCTTTGGTAAACTATGTGATACTTCCTTTATTCGCTTTCGTGAATGCCGGTGTGACATTCGGGGATATCCAACCCCAGACATTAGTTAATGTACCGTTGGCAGTGTTCGTGGGCCTATTTGTAGGAAAGACATTAGGTATATTCTCTTTCTCTTACTTGTTCGCGTGTACGCCATTTGCCTCCATGCCTACAGGCATGAGCAAGCGTAATTTATTTGGAGTATCCATGTTGGGAGGAATCGGTTTCACGGTCGCTTTGTTTATAGCGAATCTTTCCTTTGACGGCAGTACGGCGGCGGGTGCAGATCTCTTGAATCAGGCGAAGCTGGGTGTATTCACGGGATCGTTTATATCCGGTCTTTGCGGTTATCTGGTATTGAAATGGGTTTTACCTAAAGAAAAAGTGGAAACGATCTAAATAAAAAGGCAGTCCGGCAAGGACTGCCTTTTACATTATATTATGCCGTAACTAAAGTTTCGTGAGATCTTGTTGCCATGTAATATATGATTTGATAATTGAGCACGCCTTCTTAAACCTCTTTGGATTTGTTGAATAGCGAGCCGATCCATAATAACAAAATAGCTCCGACCGTAGAGGTTATCAAGCTTCCTAAGATACCACCGGCCGATATGCCTAGTAAGCTGAATACCCAGCCACCCAATACACCTCCAATAATACCTAGGATCAAATTAACAATGACCCCGAAACCTCCTCCACGCATAATCTTACCAGCCAGATAGCCGGCAACGATACCGATGATAATAGACCAAATAAATCCCATAACGAATAGTTTTATATTTTATTTAAAAGTTCTGATGTTTTGTATTTAAACACATCCGAAAAGTTTTTGGTTGCGCTTTGTATCTCTTTTTAACGAATCATTCCAAAAGATCTAGCGAATCGATGAAGGATTCATAGACGGGATGGTTCAATTGAAAGACAATCGCTTCGAAAGGACGGAGCGTGATATCTTTTTGAGGCGCCATATGACTTCGGTCCCCGTAATTGTCCAATAGGACGTGTGCGTTACTCATATCTATCCCCGGAGTGGAGATTGCCGCCTTGGGGGAGAAATTGAGCATAATCAGATAAGTGTCGGCCCCAGTCTTGCGTAAGAAGATATAGCATTGGGGATTCTCCGCATCCAGCAAATGATAACTGCCATAAATCAAACTCGGATTCTCCTTACGGAAACTGACTACTTTCTTAAAATAATTAAGTATGGAGGTCGGATCTTTTTCTTCGTCCGCTACGTTTATCCAAGTATAATCCGGATTTACCTTTAACCAAGGGGTTCCTGCCGTAAATCCCGCTTCCGGCGAGCGATCCCATTGGAAAGGAGTGCGGGCGTTGTCTCGTCCGGTCTCTTTCTGTTCGTCCAATACCGCCTGCGGATCTTTACCCTCTGCTTTCGCTTTCTTATAGCGGTTGATCGTATCGATATCGTTATAATCCTCGATACGGTCGAACCGAATGTTACGCATACCTATCTCGTCCCCGGCGAACCAATAAGGCGTTCCTCTCATCGTAAGCAGAAAAGTAATAAGCATCTTAGCGGACAAGGCCCTGAACTCATCCTTATCGCTACCAAAGCGACTGACCATACGGGGCTGGTCATGATTACCCAAGTAGATCGAGGGCCAACCCTTATCTACCGCCTTATCCCATTCCGTAAACATCTTCTTTAGGGCGATCAAGCTATAGTCTATACCGGATTCCGGATTGTCCGGTAGGGTTGTATTCCGGATACGGGCGGCGTCGAAATGATAAAGCATATTCAACTCTTCCCGGGCCGGATCGACAAATTTAGCGACATCATCTACCATCACGGCCGAACCTTCTCCAACACTCATACAATCGTATATGCTTAATACCTGCCGATTCATCTCGTGAAGATAGAGGTGCAGGCGAGGCTCTTTGGCATAGAAAGAAAATATATCCGGATATTTCTTGGAATCTATGAGAGGGAATGAGGGATCTTTGGCGATAAGAGAGATGGAATCCATGCGAAAACCGTCTATCCCTTTATCGAACCAGAAGCGCATCATATCGAAAATCTCTTGGCGTACCTCCGGGTTCTCCCAATTTAAGTCGGGTTGTTTCCGGGAGAAATAATGCAGGTAATACGAGTCGGTTGACTTGTTATACATCCAAGCGTTGCCTTCCTCGTCGAAATAGCTGAGGCGCAAGGGAGGCTCACCTTTCTCGGCCGGCCACCAATGGTAATAATTATAATAGGGATTATGTCTGGATTTACGGGCTTCCTCGAACCAAGGATGCTCGTCGCTGGTATGGTTTACTACCAAGTCCAGTACCAGTCGCATCTCCCGTTTATGAATCTCTTTCAGGAGGCGGTCGAAATCTTCCATCGTACCGAATTCCCGCATGATTTCCCGATAGTCGCTGATGTCGTAGCCATTATCATCGTTGGGAGAGAGAAAGATCGGGTTTAACCAGATGATATCCACACCCAAGCTTTGTATATAATCCAAGCGGGAGGTAATACCGTTTAAGTCACCGATTCCGTCGCCATCGCTGTCTTGAAAGCTACGGGGATAGATTTGATATATAATCGCTTCTTTCCACCAAGTCTTTTGAATGTCCTCTTGACCGGACGTACTCTCTGTAACATGCTTTGAATCCATCTTATTATTCTTTAGTTTTTTACTATAACAAAAGGAGGTGGTGGTTAGTTTCAGCAACTTATGACGCTTGAGAAGTGTTGTTTTATCAACAAATAGAAGAAACATATGGAAAATGGAGTAATGATGCAGTATTTCGAATGGAATCTGCCGAACGATGGAATGCTGTGGAAACGGCTGAAGGATGATGCTTCGCATTTACATGAGATCGGGATCAGCGCCGTATGGATTCCACCCGCTTACAAAGGCCATGAGCAAGCGGACGAGGGGTATGGAACCTATGATCTATATGATTTGGGGGAGTTTGACCAAAAAGGGACCATACGTACCAAGTATGGAACTAAGCAGGAACTTCAAGAAATGATCGAGGAACTTCACCGGAACCAGATTGGCGTATATCTGGATGCCGTGATGAACCATAAGGCGGGAGCCGATTATACCGAGTGGTTTATGGCGCAAGAGGTAGATCCTGGGCAACGGGAAAACGCTACCAGCGAACCCTATGAGATAGAGGGATGGACTGGCTTCGACTTCCCGGGGCGTGGCAATATGTATTCTAATTTTAAATGGCATTGGTTTCATTTCTCCGGGACGGACTATGATGTGTCCCGCAAGAAGGAAGGTATATTCCAGATTCTGGGAGAGGGAAAACATTGGAGTGAGGGAGTCGATGATGAGAATGGAAATTATGACTATCTCATGTTCGCCGATCTGGATTTCGATAACCCCGAAGTCGTGCGTGAGATGCAGGACTGGGGGATCTGGGTATCGAACGAACTAAACTTGGACGGTATGCGCCTTGATGCGATCAAGCATATGAACGACCAGTTTATCAAGCATTTTCTGGAGGCGGTGAGAGCGGATCGGGGAGAGGGTTTCTACGCTGTCGGGGAATATTGGAAAAACGATACCGAATCGTTGGAGGCTTACCTGTCGCAAGTAGAATATAACGTGGATTTGTTTGACGTAGCCTTACATTATAACTTGAATGAGGCTTCCGAGAAAGGTCGTGACTATGATTTACGCGATCTATTAAAAGGGACCTTGGTCGAGATATGCCCGGATCAAGCCGTCACCTTCGTGGATAACCATGATTCCCAGAAAAACAGTTCTTTGGAGTCGCAGGTGAAGGATTGGTTCAAACCTTCCGCCTACGGTTTGATCCTGTTGATGAAGAAGGGGTATCCGTGTATCTTTTATGGGGATTATTATGGCGTAAAAGGAAAGAAATCTCCCCATCGTAAGGTATTGGATATGCTATTGCGTGCCCGGAAAGAATATGCGTACGGGGAAGAGGTGGATTATTTTGATCATCCGAACACGATCGGCTTCGTACGCTTGGGAGATTCGGGACATGCTGATTCGGGCTTGGCGTTGGTTATCTCGAACGGGGAAGATGGAGAGAAAACAATGTCTGTGGGGGAGAACCGGAAAGGCGAGGTATGGCATGAGATCACAGGCTCGGTAAAAGATACCGTGACGATTGATGAGGAAGGGAAAGGCCGTTTCCTTGTCAAGGGAGGCAAATTGGCTGTTTGGGTCAAGGCTTAACGGATGCTTTACTTGACCTCGAATTGTATTCTCTTCTGGTTCCCCTCGTTGTCGATGAGGGTAAGGAGATGTTTTCCTTGGCTCACGGAGCAACTGATCTGGTGATTATCGGTGGTCTCTCCCAGATAGCTTTCGTCCAGATGCCAGTAAATCGTAGCGTCACGGCGGGCGTGGGCGGCCTTGAAGATAAATTTCTCGGACTTCCCGGAGAAGCCTTTCGGAAGGTAGAGAATGGCGTTATGCTCGGGATAGATCAGTTCGATCTGGCGGTTCAGGTCTTGTCCGCAGCCGGGTTTTACGGGAGGGAGCGGGACATAATCGATGTGATAGTTGCGGTAGTAATACTCCTGCGCGGGAGGAAGCACGAACCACGGGCGGCTGATCATCCGGTCGACAGACTCGCAGGAACTATTGACCCTGTACCGTCCGTCCGCCGATAGATGTACGAGCTTATGGTAGGGGCAGACCCCCGTGTTATTGCCGGACAGCGGCATGTATAAGGTGTCCGTTTGCTCGCAGTAGGGCGAGGCTTTATGTCCGCTGTTCCGGCAGATCGCCATGGGAAGCGTCTCATCGTAGGGCAGGTCGAACCATTCTCCACCGGGCAATAGGGAAAAGAGATCGAAAAGGACCGGGGCGGCGTTGCCGACACCCGTAAGTCCTGGACGGCCCTCGCCGGAAGCGTTACCGGCCCATACGCCGACGACGTAGCGGGGAGTCGTGCCGATCGCCCAAGCGTCTCGTCCCCCGTAACTCGTCCCGGTCTTCCACGCAATCCGTTTCATCGACTCGAATTGTTGCCAGTCGGCCTCTTCCTCGGGACGGTTCAGGGCGGACATCGCCTCGAACGTGTACCACAGGGCTGCGGAGGAAAGGAGCGCCTTATCGGTGAGCCGGCTATCGGTAAGGGAACGGATGGGTTCCTTCCTCTCCGCCGGAAAGGGAGTCAGCGGATGGATGTCCGCCGGATTATAGCGTCCGTTGTAAGTACGGTAATGTTTAAGCACACGAGACATGGAGGCATACATGCCGGAAAGATCCCATAAGGTTCCCTCGGCCCCTCCCAAGATCAAGGAAGCCCCGTAATGTTCCTCGGAGAAACGTAAGGTAGTCATTCCCCACGATTTCAGCAAAGACATAAAGCGTCCGGTATTATACTGGGAGAGCATACGTACCAAGGGCACGTTCAAGGAGCGCTCTATGGCTACATGGGCCGGTACCGCCCCGTAGAATGTCTTGTTGTAATTATGGGGGGAGAAGCCATTTATATTCAAGGGCACGTCCGATACCAGCATGGAGGGGAGCAACAGCCCGTCGTGCAGCATACCGGCATACAGGAAGGGCTTGAGGATGCTTCCCGTGCTGCGGGGCGAGGTAATGATGTCCACTTGGTTCCCCCGCCGCTCGTCGGCCGGATAGGTAGCGTTTCCGGCGTAGGCCAATACCTCCCCGGTCTCCACGTCCGCTACGATCGCCGCCAGATTATAGATATGGTTGGAACTGTATTCACGGGCATAACGGTTTACGAGGGCCTGTGTCTGTCGTTGCAGGGCTTGGCGGACGGAGGTTTGGATGCGTTGTCCCGGTTGTTCCGCGGCTAGTCTTTCTAACAGGTGAGGGGCATCATTAGGTAAAGGGAGAGGGGCTTCGGGAAGTGGCTCCATGCAGGCCAGCTCGTATTCGGTCTCTTCCAATACACCTTTCTTTTGAAGGGAAGCCAATAAGCGATCCCGCTTCTCCTTCAGTTGTTTCCGGTTTCTCCCGGGGTGGATCAAGGCGGGGGAGTTGGGAAGGACGGCCAGCGTAGCGCTCTCGGCCCACGATAGCTCGGAGGCGCTTCGCCCGAAATAACGCCATGCGGCGGTCTCCAGCCCGATCACGTTTCCCCCGAAGGGAGCGTGCGAGGCATAGAGGTTCAGTATCTCTTGTTTGCTATAGGTGGTTTCTAGAAAGAGCGCCCAGCACATCTCGATCGTTTTCTCGTAGAAGGTCCGGTCTTGGTTCCCTCTCGCTATGCGTGCCAATTGCATGGTCAAGGTACTTCCTCCGCTCACCACACGCCCCGCTTTCCCGTTCAAGCGGATCGCCCGGAAGATGGCGGCGGGGTCTATACCGGGATGGTAAAAGAACCGTTTATCCTCATACGTGAGCAAGCAATCCACGAATTTATCAGGCAAGCTATCCGCCGCCGGGAAACGCCATTGCCCGTCCGGTGCGATACGTGCGCCTAAAAGCTCGCCCTCGGCCGAATATAATAAGGTAGAGCAGGGGGCGGGAAATAATTGCCGGGGCACGATGCCATACATGACACACCACACCGCCACGCCGATCCCCAAGAGGGATGCGAGGAGGCGCCATGGCACTCGTCCCGGCCTCGGTAATAGCGACTTGGATAGATGGCTGAGGCATCTGCCAGTACTCCGTAGGAAGTACTGTAGTACTGTGCGCAAAGTACTGCGGTACTCCTTACGAAGTACTGCGGTACTGTCCGGCTGAGTATTGCGGTACTTTATAAGGAGTACTGCCTCAATCATACCAATTGACACTCTCCTCATAATGATCGAACCTTAGCTCTTCCGTCACTCCGACCCTTCGCAAGGCGTTTAGCACGATCCTTTGCTCTTTAGGTGAGAGTGGAAATTCGCCCCTTCGCCGCTCAAAGTAGGGGTTACGTCCGAAATGGGACATGAGTATCGACATGAATTGCTGGTATTGCGCCGGGAACATCCGGCTCTGCATCCCGGTGAAGCCCCGCGCGTAGGTGACGGGAGCGGAGTCTCGGAAGTAGGGGCAAGCCTCATCCCGGGTACAGAGGGTGGGGTTCAGCAGCC
>NZ_FR885302.1:48149-107015 GCF_000436315.1 Parabacteroides sp. CAG:2
TCTCCAGCCGTAATACGGTTGCCGGTTGTTCGATGAGCGGCCGGTAGGCGATCTGGTGCAGGCACTTTCCGGCCCGAGGGCAATCTTGTTGCTGGCAGACGGCGTAGTCGATGGGGATTTCCTTGTGTAGTTTCTTGGGCATGATCTTGTTTTACAATCTTAGATGTTTCATTGAACGCAAATATAGCGAATATATTTGAGAAGTGATTGTTCGAAAAGGAGATATACGGATAGATCATTGCATCTTGGTATAATTTATGTACATTTGTGGATTAACCATTTAAACATTCATGTGTATGATACGGTCTATCGGTTTATTCTGCGTACTTTGTCTCTTGTCTATCTTGACAAGTTGTCATACGACAAGCTCCACGGATCAAGATCTCCCCCCTTATAATCCGAATGTAGAGGCGTTTACTACCGGGAAGATTTCCCGGTATTCTCCCGTTTACCTGATCTTTAATCAAGAGATCCCGGCGGAGCGGTTAAAGGCGGACCGATTGGGGAAACTCGTGCGCCTCAAGCCCGATGTGCCGGGGAAATGGGCTTTCGAGAATAACCGGACGTTGGTATTCAAGCCGGAGAAAGGCTTTGAGCGAAACACCTCTTATCAGGTGAAAGCCGATTTGTCCGAATGGTTTGAGGCGGAAGGTAAGGATAAGTGGTTCGCTTTTGGTTTTACCACGCTCCCTTTAGCCCTTCGGGGGAATCTGGAATCGATGGATATCAACAAGAAAAACGAGAATGGGTACGATCTGACCGCCGTGCTTTTCACGCCGGATAAGGAATCTCCGGAGACCGTGGAGTCGTTGGTGGATTTCTCGGAGAAGGTAGACGCTACTTGGCAACACAGCCCGGATGGAAAGAAACATGAGGTGACCTTATTCAATGTCTCCGCCGGGATGGAGGGGGAACGGACACTCAAGCTTTCCGTATCTTCTAATAAACTAGGCGTGGAAAAGGCCGATGTCGTGACAGTGAGCGTTCCGGATCAGAATGATTTCTCGGTGTACGACGTGACGTATGTGTCCGAGCCGGAGCGTTACGTGGAGGTCGCTTTCACGAAGTTATTGGATGTGGGCCAAGATATGAGAGGCTTGGCCTTTATCGCCGAGAATACGTCGGAGACCGTAACCGTGGACGGAAACAAGCTACGCCTATATCCGGATGCCGATTTGTGGCAAAAGGGCGTGATGAATATCCACCTGAACCAAGGCATCCGCAGCAAGAGCGGCTTGAACCTGAAAGAGGCTGTCGTGCGTCAAATAATCCTAGATGAGCAGAAACCCGGCGTCCGTTTTATCGGGAAAGGAGTGATCATCCCGCAATCCACGCAATTATCCGTTCCTTTCCAAGCGATTTATTTGCGAGGGGTTACGGTGAGCGTTATCAAGATATTGGAGCAGAATATCGGTCAGTTCCTGCAATCGAACAACTTGGATGAGTCCGGGGAGCTGATGCGTGTCGGACGCTTGATCGCCCGTAAGACGATCTTCTTGGATGAGGAGGGTCTTGACCTGTCCCGGTGGAATACGTTCGCGGTCGATTTAAAGCGGTTGATCGAGCCGGAACCGGGCGCTATCTACCGTCTGGAGCTTTCGTTTGACCGGCCTTTGTCGGCCTATCCTTGCGGGAATGATACGTTGAAGATCTCGAAGGAGCAGATCTTGGCCTCGGACGAGATCCGTTTCAAGGAAGAGTCCGCCCGTTTTGACGAGGGAGCGTATTATTACCGTCAATACGATTGGTCTAGTTATAATTGGAAAGAATGGAACGATCCTTGCTCGGATAGTTATTACTTTAATAAGGTAGAGGGAAAGAATATCTTGGCTACCAATTTGGGACTGGTCGCCTTGATGGGGCAGGATAATGATATGACCGTGTTGGTGCATAATATACAGAATACGGAGCCGGAGCGAGGAGTTACGGTTACCGCCTATAATTACCAACACCAAGCGTTGGCCTCGGGCACGACCGATGACAAGGGACAGGTACGGCTGGATCTCTCTTCGGGACGTCCGTTCTACCTGATCGCCTCACAGGGAACCCAACGTTCCTATCTGCGGGTGGATAACGGATCGGCTCTCTCGCTCAGTTCGTTCGATGTATCGGGCGAGGTAGTCCAGAAAGGGATCAAGGGCTTTATCTATGGCGAGCGAGGCGTATGGCGTCCGGGTGATACGTTGCATCTGGGCTTTATGCTGAACGACCGGGCGAAGCAATTGCCGGCAGAGCATCCGGTGGTGATGGAGCTGTACAACCCGTTAGGGCAAATGTATGCCCGTAAGACGCAGACCCGTGGCGAGCTGGGGCTTTATGTCTTCGATTTCGTTACCGAGGCGGATGCTCCCACGGGTGCGTGGAATGTGAAGGCGCAAGTGGGTGGGGTCTCTTTCTCGAAGCGCTTACGCATCGAGTCCATCAAGCCGAACCGCCTGAAGATCGCCTTATCCATGCCGGAGAAGACCTTGTTGCGTGGTGAACCTATGGATGCCCGCCTGCATGTGGAATGGCTGCAAGGAGCTATTGCCCGTAACTTGAAATATGATATACAAGGTACCTTTATCGCCACCCCGACTACCTTCGAGGGGTATAAGGGGTTCTATTTCGACGATCCTTCCCGTGTATTTAATACGGAAGAGAGCAAGCTGATCTCCGGCGTTACCGATGAGCGAGGCGATGCCACGGTACAAGCCCGCTTCGAGCTGGGTTCTACCGCTCCCGGAATGTTGCTGGCAAACCTAGTGACCCGGGTATATGAGGAATCCGGCGATTTCAGTATCGACGCGGATCGGATGCTTTACTCGCCTTATCGCCGGTATACCGGTATCAAGTCTCCGCAGAAAGATAAGGAACAACTAAATACCGGAACCAATTACACCTACGAGGTCGCTTCTGTTGATTATTTAGGGAAACCGCAAGCGAATACGGAATTAGATGTGAAAGTATATAAGGTCTACTGGTATTGGTGGTGGGACTCCAACAGTAGCGGTCTGGCCAATTACGTATCGGATTCCTACAATAAGCCGGTAAAGACATTTGCCATTCGTACGGATGGGAGCGGGCGGGGTACGTTCCAGCTCTCGTTCCCGGATAAGGAGTGGGGAACGTATTTCATCTCCGTGAAAGATAAGGAGAGCAAGCACTCTACGGGAGTGATGAGTTATTTCGACTGGCCTTATAACGAGGGCCGACGTAACACCGATGGCAGCGAGTCCGCCACGATGCTTAGTTTCAAGACCGATAAGGATAGTTATACACCCGGCGAGAAGATGGTAGTCACCTTCCCCTCTACGAAAGGAAGCCGTGCGATTATCAGTATAGAGAACGGCGTGCGTGTCCTTTCCTTGACGGAACATACGTGCGAGGATAAACAAACGACCGTGAGGCTGGATGTGACGAAAGATATGCAGCCGAACGCTTACGTCTATATCACCTTATTGCAGCCTCATGGCATTACGAAGAACGATTTGCCGATCCGCTTGTATGGCGTGGTCCCGTTCACGGTAACTTCTCCGGAGAGCCATCTGACCCCGGTTATCCAATCTCCCGCCGAGTTGAAACCGGATGCCTCTTATACCATATCCGTCTCCGAGAAGAATGGAAAGGAGATGGCTTACACGCTGGCGATCGTGGATGAGGGCTTGCTGGACTTGACCCGTTTCCGTACGCCGGAGCCTTGGAAGGCGTTTAACGCCCGGGAAGCGTTGGGCGTGAATACATGGGATTTGTATAACTACGTGGTTGGCGCTTATGGCGGCCGTATCGAGCAATTGTTCAGTATCGGCGGCGACGATGCGCTGAACAAAGGCCCGAAAGCGATCGTGAACCGTTTCAAGCCCGTGGTGCGATTTGACGGCCCGTTCTTGCTGAAGAAGGGGAAGACCGCCCGGCATACCTATCAGATGCCGAATTATAACGGGCGTGTCAAGATCATGGTGGTAGCCGGAAACGGGGAGGCTTATGGACATGCCGATAAGAGCGTGATGGTACGTAAGCCCGTAATGCTGCTGGGAACCTTGCCCCGGGTGATCGGCGTGGGCGAGGAGATGGTAGTACCCGCTACGGTATTCGCTACCGAGGATGGCGTAGGAGCCGTGAATGTATCTATCGCTTGCAGCTCGAATATGGAAGTGGTCGGCGAGGCGACGAGGAGCTTGAGCTTCGAGCGGAAAGGGGATCAGCAAGCCTCGTTCCGTATCCGGGTGAAGAAGAACCCGGGTATCGGGAAGGTAACGATAACCGCTACGGGTAAAGGGGATAAATCCGTTTATGAGACGGAACTGGAGATCCGTACGGTACGCCGCCCGCAAGTGAAAGTTACCGCCGCTACCTTGGAGGCCGGCAAGTCTTGGAAAGAGACGGTCGCTATGCCGGGTGCCACGGGTACGAACCAGTTGACCTTAGAAGTGTCGGATATCGCCCCCGTGAACGTATCCTCACGTCTATCTTATTTGTTGGGTTATCCGCACGGATGTCTGGAACAGATCACCTCGAAAGGATTCCCACAGCTTTATATCTCCTCGTTTACGGATTTGACCCTGCAACAGGCGAAATCCACGGAGGAGGCCGTGAAAGAGGTGATCCGCCGTCTGCGCTCTTACCAGACCGTAGATGGGGCTTTCGCCTATTGGCCGGGTGGAACGAGCAGCAATGGCTGGGGTACGGTTTACGCTACTCATTTCTTGCTGGAAGCCTCGAAGAAAGGCTACTTGGTTCCCGAGGCCATGAAACAAAGCGTATTGAATAATCTACGCCGGGTAGCCCGTAATTGGAAGCCGGCTACCTCTTATTATATGGATTCGGAAGAGACTACCCAAGCCTATCGCCTGTATGTATTGGCTTTGGCCGGGTCGCCGGAGATGGGTGCCATGAACCGCTTGAAAGAGATGAAAGACTTGGCCTCCATGAGTCGCTGGTCGCTAGCTTCCGCCTATGCCTTGGTCGGCCGTGAGGATGTCGCTCAAGACCTGATCAGTAAGACGACGGCTCTTCCTTCCGGTTATTCCGAGTATGACGAGACGTTCGGCAGTGATGTCCGGGATCAATCCATCCAGTTAATGACGCTTTGCTTGTTGGATAAAGGCAAGGAGGCCGCTACTTTGGTGGAAGAGTTGTCCAAACAGCTTTCTTCGGATGATTGGTTGAGCACACAATCTACGGCATTCGCTTTAGTTGCCTTGTCGGACTACCTAGCTAAATATCGGGTAGACGGGGTCATGGATTTCACGTACGCTTGTGGCGGAAAGGATGGACAGGTGAAAACGGATAAGAATATATGGTCCGAGACCTTATTGGATAAGGCGGGAACCTCGGCGAGCGTCGAGTTGAAGAACACGGGTAAATCTATGCTCTTCGCCCGTATCATAACCGAGGGAATACCGGAGCAGGGAGAGGAAAAAGCGTATGCGAACGGTGTCTCGTTGGCGGTTAGCTATGTGGACTTGAACGGACGTCCGGTCAATGTCGCCCAATTGGAGCAAGGTACGAATTTCTCCGCCGTGGTTACGGTAAAGAACCCTTCGGCCCGGGGATATAATAATTTGGTATTATCGGAAATCTTCCCTGCCGGATGGGAAATACTGAATACCCGTTTCTTGAATGAGTCCGCTACGGACAGCTTGAGCGCCGGAGTGAATTATCAGGATATTCGTGACGACCGTGTTTATAGTTATATAGACCGTCTGCCGGCAGGCAGTCAAGTGACCGTGAAGATCAATCTTTGCGCAGTCTACCCGGGCCGCTTCTACCTGCCTCCGGTGTATTGCGAGGCGATGTACGATTATTTAATCCGTGCGAATACCGCGGGACAAGAAGTTACCGTATTCTAATTTCGTGGGGGGCGGGCAGACCCCGCCCTTATATTTTTTCGAAATTTATTGGATTTATAGTTGTATGCTCGAATAAAACCATTACATTCGCAGCATATTTGAGATTGATTTAAGTTAGTATTAGAAAGTATTTGCTCACAACTTGATTTGTTAGGTAAACTTTTTTAGTCGACATACTCAGCTCAATTAACCATTTAATTAAAGTTTACAAAATGAATCTTTACATTTCAAATCTAAGTTACAACATCTCTGATGAGGACTTAAGACAGTTATTTGCTGATTACGGTGAGATTACTTCAGCAAAAGTTATTATGGATAGAGAAACCGGCCGTTCAAGAGGCTTCGGTTTCGTTGAGCTGAGCGATGATGAGCTAGCTAAAAAGGCTATCGAGGAGTTAAACCAAGCAAGTTATGACGGCAAAGTCATCAATATAACAGAAGCCAGACCTAGAGAGGATAGAGGCGACAGAGGTGGTCGTTTCAATAACAACAGAGGTGGCGGCTACGGTTCCAACAGAGGCGGTGGCTATGGCTCTAACAGAGGTGGCGGTTATGGTTCTAACCGGGATGGTGGAAGATATTAATTCTATCTAGATAAAAAGGAAAGAGCGATCAGAGATGGTCGCTCTTTTTTATTTCAAGCGCATAAGCTCGTCCTCTGTCTGTCGTGATCTTTAGGTTACTGTTTTCCTCCACTAAAGGCCGTAGCCTTCGGATCAAGGTGTTCAAGGTCTCGTCGGCGTTGATCTTTCCCGGCCATAAGCTCTCGCAGATATCCGAGCGGTTCAAGATATGCGTAGGCGATAGGAAAAACATCTCCATCAAGGCATATTGCTGAGGGGTGAGTTTTAGTTTCTCCTCATTCTCCTTATAGAAGGAGGCGGTCTCGCAAGAAAGGTTCAAATTACCGAAAGAGATGGTCTTTCCCGGATGGATAGGCTGAGGCATTATCAACTCCTTTCTATAACGTTTAAGCAATAGGGGCAGGGTAGCGGATAAAAAGGCAAGCCCGAGGAATAGGCCGGGCAAAGATTTGTCCGATAGCCCGATAACCGCAAGGGTGGAGCAATTGGCGTACCCTTGGAATGAGATCCCGATATGATCCGTGGCAGTATTGGGGCTGTTCGCTATGGATGATGCCCAGATAATCGTATCGCTGGCGATATAATATTCGTTGAGTTTCTTGTTGGTATTAGCGGGAGCGTTTTCGGTTTGAGGATCTTTATTGAGTACGTGGATCACGATTCCCGTTTTCTTCTTGTCGGGCGTATAACTCAATGCGTCGGAAAAGTCCTTGTTATAACTTTCTATGGATACCGGATTGCCGAAAAGCTTGGATAGATTGGCATAGGTGCGTATGGAATCTTGGCTCATCCATAGGTGGGAGTTTTGCAGGATCGTTTGTTGCAACGCTTGATTCAAGTCTGTCACGATCGTTTTCTTGGCTTCCGTATAACTATGGAAACCGAAGCTGAACGAGAGGATCAGCATTAAGGAGGTACCCAAAACGGATAGATTGGCCGATAGTCGTGTATTCATTATTCGCTAGATTAGAATTAACATAAAAAGAACGCTCGAAGGTACTAAATATTATAGAAGGAAAGTATCCTTTTCGATAGGATTCGGGATGAAATAGACATAAATCCTGCTAAATGACCGGATGTCATGGAAATGTCATGGAAATGTCAGCTACTTATCCGGCGATTATTTACGTTGTTGTTGTCTGTTGCCTCTACTTTTGCCCGAAAACAAATCAAATAAGATACGGATATGAAAAGATTTCTGATGATGATGGCCTTGATAGGGCTTGTGGGAAACTGGAACTCGACGTTGACCGCCCAACTCGTCTCTCCCGATTCTTTGTATTTGAACGAGGACTTGCCCGAGATAAACATTGTCGCCGTGAAACCCTTGATAAAGGCAGAGTCGGATAAGACTACTTACAGTATCGCCGAGGACCCGGATTCCCGAACCTATACCCTGCTGGAGATGTTGCGGAAAGTCCCTCTAGTGACCGTGGATGGCGAAGATAACGTGAAGGTAAACGGACAATCCAGTTTTAAGATTTATATGAACGGGCGTCCCTCGAATATGTTCTCCAATAATCCCAAGGAGGTCTTGCGTAGTATCCCCGCCAGCATGATCAAGAAAGTGGAGGTGATAACAGATCCCGGTGCCCGTTACGATGCGGAGGGTGTCAGCGGAATCTTGAATATCGTGACGAAAGGAGCGGAGTTCGAGGGATATAACGCGAGTATAAACACTACGGTGATGAACTTATTTAAGAGTGTCGGTGGTTTCGCTACGCTGAAATATGGCCGATTATCGCTTTCCGGAAATTATACGTTTAGCCAACAGTCATCCGAGAGCGAGTCAGATTATCTCCGTACTCAGTCGGAAGACGGTGCGAAGCTCCGGATGCTCTCGGACGTAGACGTGAAATATCCGGCTCATTATGGAAGTCTGGAAGGCAGTTTCGAGATCGATACATTGAATTTAATCTCCTTGTCCGGAAACTTGAATATCGGAAACAGCAACTCTATTTGGAATAGCCATTATAGCAGGCTTGATAAAGAGGGGGAAGAAATCTATGCTTATAACGAGGATATGAGTAAAAAGAACGAATGGGGTAGCGCCTCCTTAAAAGCGGATTATCAGCGTTTATTCAAACGAAATAAGGAAGAGATGCTAACGCTTTCCTATCAGTATGATTATATCCCGAACGATATCTATAGCGTGTTTTACGATAAGGATAAGATGGGTAATGTCTCGTTACCCCAACTGGAGGCCGATTATACCCGGCAAATCAGTCATGCCCGCACCCATGAGCATACGGCCCAGCTTGATTACGTGAATCCTTTTACAAGTACGCATTCCATCGAGGGCGGTTTGAAGCTGATTCGGCGTAGCAGTACGAGCCACGCTACTTCGGAGGTAAAGGAGTTGGATGAGGGTGTCTGGTTACCCGCAGATTTACAGCCTTTGGTGGAATATCGGCATGTGCAGAATATATGCTCCGCCTATGCGGGATATGGATTTAAGTATGGTAAATGGAGCTTGAACCCCGGCATTCGTATGGAACATACTTGGCAGGACGTGACTTATAAACAAGGCGAAGGCAAGGATTTTAATTATCGTGTAACGGATTGGGTTCCTTCTTGGACCTCCGCTTTCCGCTTGGATGACCGGAGTTTGTTTCGCTTGGCTTACAACTTACGTTTACGTCGCCCGAATATCAGCTATTTGAATCCTACGGTGTTCGTGTCTGGGACCTCTATCTCGTATGGAAATCCGGGATTGGTATCGGAGAAACATCATCGTCTTTCGGCGTCATACAGTTATTACGGAACGAAATTGAATGTGCAAGCTTCCGTGCTCTGCACCTTGGGAAAAGGGGTGATTGATGAGTATCTGTTCATTGATTCGGCGAATGTGGTGAATAGTACGTATGATAATCTCGTGGACGTGAAAGCAGCGGGAGGAAACCTTTATCTAAGCTATAATCCTTCGCCCCGGACAAGCGTGTCGCTGAACAGCATGTTGCATTATCTGGATTTACGGGCGCAGGAGGGGAATGAGGTTTACGATACGGATGTGCGTAATTCCGGCTTTTGTGGCTCTGCTTTTGTCGATTTCTCGCAGAAGTTTAAGTACGGGTGGCGTTTTGTCCTGTCGGGTGGGTACGTGCGTTCCGAGCCGAATGTGGGGATGGACTCGTACGGCTTTTATTTTTACGGCTTGAGTGTGGTAAAGAGCTTCTTGAAGGATAAATTGACTTGTACGCTGCAGGCGCAAGATTTTCTGGGAGATCATAAGACGATACAGATTAACGAGCGATATCCGGACTTTCATATCCGGCAGACCGAGCGTATGTTTAGTCGTGGTTTCGGCATCGCCATTAGCTACCGGATCGGTGATTTAAAAGCGAGCGTGAAGAAGGCGGGGAGAAGCATAAGGAATGATGATCTGTTGGACGCCCTAGATAAGTAGGGCGGGCACAGGCCCGCTCCCTACGGTATCATAACTCGTCCAGCCATTTCTTGCCGGGCTTCGTGTAAAGCCAAGCGATAAATAAACCTGTAATAACTCCTACTACTAAGAATAGGGCACTTAATGGATTTAATATCATATTCTTTTATTTTAAAATTTTATTTCCTAACCAAGCTAATGAATAGGTGACACTAAGACCTGTCATTATCATGACCCAACAACTCTTATCAAAAACATTCTCTTGCAAAAGGAGTATTTCTCCCAATACTATAGCGGCGAAAACCAACTTAGCCAAATCAAAAAAGAACTTCCCTAAAGTCTCCCTCCTGATCTTGTCCCGCTCTTTCTTAATAATTATTTTCTCAAAATTTCCCATTTCCCCATAGTCTCTTGTTTTGGTTAATACTACTGATTATATGTAGGCAAATGTATATATTATCGGCGACCTGCCCAACTTTTTTATGTGGAATCGCTTATTTTCCCTAATTTTGTATCCCTAAAACGGATGAATGTGGAAGAGTATTTGAATCAACTGAATGAGAGCCAGCGGGAAGCGGTGGTTTACAATGAGGGGCCATCCTTGGTCGTGGCCGGGGCTGGCTCCGGTAAGACAAGGGTACTGACCTATAAGATCGCTTATTTATTGCAATTGGGATTGCCTCCCTATAGTATCTTGGCGCTGACCTTTACCAATAAGGCGGCCCGGGAGATGAAAGAGCGTATTGCGGCCATCACCGGTGACCAAACGGCCCGTCGGCTATGGATGGGAACGTTCCATTCCATCTTCTCCCGTATTTTACGGAACGAGGCGGAGCATATCGGTTATCCTTCCAATTTCACGATTTATGACGCCACTGATTCCAAGAGCTTACTGAAATCCATCATCAAGGAAATGCAATTGGACGATAAGGTGTACCGCCTAGGAATGGTGCAGAGCCGGATCTCCAACGCGAAGAACTCCTTGATAACTTATACGGCCTACGAGCAAAATAAAGAGCTCGTGGAAAGCGATATGAATGCCAAGGTCCCCTTGCTTCGGGAAATCTACAAACGTTACCAGAGCCGTTGCCTGCAAGCGGGAGCGATGGATTTCGACGACTTGTTGCTGCAAACCAATATCCTGTTCCGGGATCATCCGGCCGTCTTGGAGAAATACCGGAACTTCTTCCGGTATGTATTGGTGGATGAGTATCAAGATACGAACTTCGCCCAACACTTGATCGTGCAACGGCTTTGCGAGAGACACGGCCATATCTGCGTGGTAGGGGATGACGCCCAGAGCATCTATTCCTTCCGAGGCGCTAATATAGATAATATCCTGCAATTCAAGAATCTTTATACCGGTTGCCGTATCTTCAAGCTGGAACGGAATTACCGTTCCACCCAGAATATCGTGAACGCTGCCAATAGCTTGATCGACAAGAATACACGTCAGATACCCAAAACGGTCTATTCCGAGAAGGAGGCGGGCAACAAGGTGAGTGTTTTCATCTCGTACTCCGATTATGAGGAGGGCTACACCGTAGCCGCCCGAATCAACGAGATGCACGGGATATTAGGGAAATTCTCGTATGCTGATTTCGCTATCTTGTATCGTACCAACGCCCAGTCCCGTATCTTGGAAGAGGCGTTGCGAAAGCGGGGCATCCCTTACAAGATTTACGGCGGTTTGTCTTTTTACCAGCGGAAAGAGATCAAGGACGTGATCTCTTACTTCCGCCTGATCGTGAACCCGCACGACGAGGAGGCCTTGAAGCGAATCATCAATTATCCCACCCGGGGAATCGGGGACACGACGGTAGGTAAGCTTGTCGGCGCCGCTACCGAATACGGGGTAAGCCTGTGGACCGTGCTTCAAGCCCCCTTGGAATATTCGCTACCGATAAATAACGGTACAGCTAAGAAACTGAGCGATTTCCGTAGTTTGATTGAAGTTTTCATTGAAGAGAATAAAAAACTCTCCGCAGAGGAATTGGCTACTTTGGTGGTGAAGCGTAGCGGCATCGTTTCCGACCTGTTTCAAGACCGTTCCGTAGAGGGCGTGAGCAAGCAAGAGAACTTGCAGGAGTTGCTGAAAGGTATCGCTGAGTTTTGCGAGATCCGGCGTGAGGAGGGCATGGAGCAAGTCGCCATGTCCGACTTCTTGGCGGAGGTATCCTTGCTCACCGATCAAGATAACGATAAAGAGGAAAACTCCGATAAGGTCACGATGATGACCGTACATGCCGCCAAGGGATTGGAATTCACGAATGTTTTCGTGGTAGGCTTGGAGGAAGACCTATTCCCCTCGTCCCTGTCGAAAGATAACCCGAGAGCGGTAGAGGAGGAGCGTCGTTTGTTCTACGTGGCGATTACCCGTGCGGAGCAAAATTGCGTATTGAGCTATGCGAAGAGCCGCTATCGTAATGGGAAGACGGATATGTGTACGCCCAGCCGTTTCTTGAAGGATATAGACGCTAAGTATCTGGATATGCCTTCGGATGCCGGCGCTTCAGATGCATTCGCCTCGGCCCGTGAACGCTACGGGCGCCCGGCTTTTGCCTCTCCATTCCGGCAACCAAGGGCGGTTGAGGATGATTTCGTGTCGCCGGTGAAGCAAGCGGCACAGCGTCAAGGGCATCTTACGAAGCTAAAAAACACGATGGAATCGTCCTTTTCGGCGGCTCCAGCCACGGATCTATCGGGGTTACATGTGGGTTCCAAGGTTCGCCATGATCGTTTTGGGGAAGGTGAGATTGTCTCGATAGAAGGAGAGGGTGGTAACGCGAAGGCTACAGTGGCCTTCGATCATTTCGGACAAAAGCAGTTACTTTTGAAGTTCGCTAAACTTACTATGTTGAATGATTGACGGTTAGCTTATGGCATGTCTGGGCATGCTACGAGCCGCATCGTATTTCGCACCGCATTTCGCACTACGTTTCGAATGACCAAGGTGTTGGTTTTTAGTTGATTGAATGAAAAAGGTATCGCTTTTTCGCACTGCGTTTCGCACTACTATATATAAGTATATTAGGAAAGATAAGAAAAAAAGAAGAGGCGACGTCACGTCGCCGTTTTTTCCCTTTAAAACACACAATAGTGTTCACGGTTGAATACAATAATGTTCGCCGCCAAACACAATAGTGTTCGTGGCTAAACACAATAGTCTTTAAATGAAAAATATAGTTGTATTTTTATTGCTTTTTCGGAGCGGAAACCTTGCTTTCTCCGAATGTTTTCGCTATATTTGCATATTTATTATGAAATATTGAGATACAGCATGATAGACATCAACAAGATACCCTCGCCTTGCTATGTGATGGAGGAGAAATTACTGAGAAACAACCTGTCCTTGATCAAGAGCGTAAAAGAACGTGCGGGAGTGAATATCATATTGGCTTTTAAGGCTTTCGCTTTATGGAAAGCGTTCCCAATCGTACGTGAGTACATTCCTTTTTCGACAGCGAGCTCTAAATTCGAGGCCCAGTTGGCCTTCGAGGAGATGGGAAGTCCGGCGCATACCTATTCCCCGGCTTATACGGAGGCTGATTTCCCGTTGATCTTGAGATACAGTAGTCATGTCACGTTCAACTCGCTCTCTCAGTTCCATCGTTTTTATCCGATGGTGCGGGCGGATGGTAACCGGGTGTCTTGTGGATTGCGGATCAATCCGGAATACTCGGACGTGGAGACGGACCTGTATAATCCTTGCGCCCCGGGTTCCCGGATGGGGGTGACCGGCGACTTGCTGGGAGATAAGCTGCCGGAGGGTATCGAGGGGCTGCATTTCCATACCTTGTGTGAGTCTACCTCCTATGATCTGGAGCGGACACTGGCCGAGGTGGAGAGGCGTTTCGGCCGTTTCCTGCCTCACGTCAAGTGGCTGAATATGGGAGGCGGCCATCTGATGACCCGTAAGGGCTACGACGTGGAGCATTTAATCGCTTTGCTGAAAGGCTTTAAGGAAAGATATCCGAACTTGGAGTTGATCATGGAGCCGGGTAGCGCCTTCGCTTGGCAGACCGGGTTCTTGCTGACAACCGTGGTGGACATCGTGGAGAACCACGGTATCAAGACGGCGATTATCGACGCCTCGTTCACCTGCCATATGCCGGATTGCCTGGAGATGCCCTACAAGCCGGCTATCCGTTTCGCCACGGATGCCGTGGAGGGGAAACCTACGTACCGGATCGGGGGGAATAGCTGTTTAAGCGGTGATTATATGGGGGATTGGTCGTTCGACAAGCCTTTGGAGATCGGCGACAAGCTGATTTTCGAGGATATGATCCACTACACGATCGTGAAAACGAATATGTTCAACGGCATCCCGCATCCTTCCTTAGCCCTTTGGAGCAAGGACGACCAGCTGGTGATGTACCGTACGTTCGGCTATGAGGATTATAAGAACAGGATGGATTAAAAACAAGCAAAGGGAGGAATATGACCATGACAGCGAATGAGTTGAAATATACATACATGGAGGAAGCCATGAGTATCTTGGATAATGAGGAGCTTATGCGTAAGGCTTTATCGCTCTTGCGGAACTTAAAAGAGAAGACCTTCTCGCCTGCCAAGCGAAGCGAGCGGGAGGTGCTGGAAGAGGCTTTCCAGAGCGTAAAAGACTTGAAGGCGGGAAAAATAACCTCTCGCCCATTGGAGGATCTATTGAATGAGTTATAAGATTGAGGCATTACCGCCCTTCGCTAAGGAGGTGAAATATTTGGCGAAACGATATAAGTCGTTGAAAGAAGATATCCTAAGGTTGAGGGACGAACTGCTGGAGAACCCTTTGTCGGGAACGGATTTGGGAGGTGGCCTCCGTAAGGTCCGGATGTCCATCCGTTCGAAATCACAGGGTAAGAGAGGGGGAGCTCGGGTGATAACTTTTACGGTACTTGTCAGCGTTGATGAAGGAACAATTTATCTTGTGACGATGTATGATAAGAGCGAGATTGAGTCTATGTCCGTTAAGGAGATCCGGAAACTACTTGATAAGTGTGATTTGAAGTAAATAAAAACAGAAACAAAATAAATATGGGTATTTTTAGCTTTTTCAGTAAGGACAAGAAGGAAACCTTGGATAAAGGTCTGTCGAAGACGAAGGAGAGTGTTTTTTCCAAGATTACCAAGGCGATCGCCGGTAAGAGTAAGGTGGACGACGATGTGTTGGATAATTTGGAGGAAGTACTGATTACCTCGGATGTCGGTGTAGATACCACGTTGAAAATCATCGACCGTATCGAGAAGCGTGTGGCCCGTGACAAGTATGTCACCACCCAAGAATTGACCACCCTGCTGCGTGACGAGATCGCTAGCTTGCTGACAGAGAACAATACGGAGGATGCCGAGGGATTCGCGCTTCCGGAGGGCAAGAAACCCTACGTGATCATGGTTGTAGGCGTGAACGGGGTGGGTAAGACGACCACGATCGGTAAGCTGGCTTACCAGTTCAAGAAAGCCGGCAAGAAGGTCTATCTGGGCGCCGCCGATACGTTCCGTGCCGCCGCCGTGGAGCAACTAGTGATCTGGAGCGAGCGGGTAGGCGTACCTATCGTGAAGCAGAACATGGGCTCGGACCCCGCTTCCGTGGCTTTCGATACGCTGAGCTCCGCCAAGGCGAACGATGCCGACGTGGTGATTATCGATACTGCCGGACGTCTGCATAACAAGATCAACTTGATGAACGAGCTTACCAAGATCAAGAACGTGATGAAAAAGGTGATTCCGGACGCCCCCCACGAGATATTGTTGGTATTGGACGGCTCTACCGGGCAGAACGCTTTCGAGCAAGCGAAACAATTTACCGCCGCCACCGAGGTGAACGCCTTGGCCGTGACCAAGTTGGACGGTACCGCCAAGGGGGGTGTCGTGATCGGTATCTCCGACCATTTCCGTATCCCCGTGAAATATATCGGACTCGGCGAGGGGATGGAGGATTTGCAAGTATTCCGCAAACGTGAGTTTGTCAATTCGTTATTTGGAGAATGAGAAAAAATAAAGTAGATATTATTACGCTGGGGTGTTCGAAAAACCTAGTGGACTCGGAGCAACTTATGCGCCAATTCGTTGCCAATGGCTATACGGTAGAGCATGATCCCCATAAGATCAATGGCGAGATCGTGGTGGTGAATACCTGCGGTTTCATCGGCGACGCCCAAGAGGAATCGATCAATATGATCCTCGAGCTGGGCGAGCAAAAGCAGAAAGGACGGATCGGGAAGCTCTTCGTGATGGGGTGCTTGTCGGAGCGTTTCTTGAAAGATCTGGAGAAGGAACTTCCCGAGGTAGATCGTTTCTACGGGAAATTCAATTGGAAGGAGTTGATCTCCGATCTGGGCAAGTCGTACCATCAAGAGCTGGCTACGGATCGTGTGCTCACCACCCCGAGGCACTACGCTTACGTGAAGATCGGGGAGGGATGCAACCGTACTTGTTCTTACTGTTCGATCCCGATCATAACTGGGGCTTATCAATCCCGTCCGATGGACGAGATCGTAGACGAGGTTCGTGGCTTGGTCGCGCAAGGCGTGAAAGAATTCCAGATGATCGCCCAAGATCTTACGTTTTATGGCCTCGATCGCTATAAGCGAATGGCCTTGCCGGAACTGGTGGAGCGGGTATCCGACATCCCGGGCGTGGAGTGGATTCGTTTGCATTACGGGTATCCGTCTCATTTCCCCTATGACCTGTTGCCGGTGATGCGTGAGCGTGATAACGTTTGCAAGTATATGGACATCGCCCTCCAGCATATCAGCGACCCGATGTTGAAGATGATGCGCCGCAATATCACGAAGGCCGAGACCTATGAGCTGTTGGAGCGTATGCGCCGGGAAGTGCCGGGCATCCATCTACGCACCACCTTGATGGTGGGTCATCCCGGCGAGACGGAACAGGATTTCGAGGAGTTGATCCGCTTCGTGAAAGATATCCGTTTCGAGCGCATGGGTGCTTTCGCCTATAGCCACGAGGAGGGTACCTACGCCTATCAGCATTATAAAGACGAGATCCCACAGGAGGTGAAGCAAGACCGGCTGGATTACTTGATGCGTGTGCAAGAAGGCATCTCCGCCGACGTGAACGCCTCGAAAGTAGGGCAGACCTTTCGGGTGATCGTAGACCGGGAGGAGGAGGATTTCTACGTGGGACGTACGCAATACGACTCGCCCGAGGTAGATCCGGAAATATTGATCTCCAAGGATACTCCCTTGAGTCCGGGTAGCTTTTACCAAGTAAAGGTGATTGACGCACAAGCGTTTGATCTGTATGGTAAAGTGTTGAATTGATGTAAAAACTGTCAATATATTTGTCGGTTAACGAAAAAATAACTAATATAGCAGCACGAACTGTTATGGAATTAGATATGAAAAACAAGGAACTTATAACGGAATTGGCGAATCGCATGGATTGGACCTCGAAGGAGGTATCCGACATGCTTTCTGCGCTCAGTTCCGTCGTAAGTTCGAAATTAGTGGATAACGATACGATCTATCTGCAAGGCTTCGGCCAGTTCGAGGTGAAAAAGAAAGCGGAACGTATTTCCGTGAATCCGGCGAACGGGAAGCGATATCTGGTTCCCCCTAAATTAGTTCCCGTGTTCAAGCCCGGAACGACCGTGAAGAATCGTTTAAAGGAATTGGGTGATCATGAATAACCGGCTGAATATACAAGATTTAGCCGGTTTATTATCGGAGCGTACCGGCAAGGACAGAGGAGAGGTAGAGCGTTTCTTGAGAGATTTTATCTCGGTGGTATCCGAAGGGGTCTATATGGATAAGATCGTAAAAGTAAAGGGCTTGGGTACTTTCAAGATTATCTCTGTGGAGAAGCGGGAGAGTATCCACGTGAATACCGGTGAACGTTTCTTGATCCCCGAACATTATAAATTCTCTTTCCTGCCGGATAAAGACCTGCGGGAACAGGTAAACAAGCCTTTCTCTATCTTTGAGACGACAGAGATCAACGAGAACGTGGATTTCTCGGACATGGATGAGTCCGTAGAGGAGAAGGAAACGGAAGACGAGTCCGTGGAGGAGGTAATGCCGGATAAGGAAATCCCTTTGGCAAATACTCAGCCCAAAGAGAAGCCCGAACCGATACTAGAACCTGAACCTGAACCATTGCCTGAGCCAGAGCAAGCGTTTGATCCGGAGCCGTCATCGGTATCTGAACCGGAACGTGGATTGGAACCGGAACTGCCCGCGGAGCCATCTCCCATACCAGAGAGACCGGAAGAGCAAGCCCGGAGGAAACCGGAGGAAAAGGGGGTATTAATGATCGTCGCCTTTTTGATAATCGTAATCTCTGTATTCTTCTATCTGGGAAGAAATAATTGGAAACCGGCGCCTGCCCAAGAAGAGGTGATAACAGAAGCCAAGAATACGGCCAAGGACACGGTTCAAGAATCAGCTTGGATGCTTCATCCGGACTCGGTAGCGGAGAAGACCCCGCATACGGAACCGGAGCCTTATGTGGAACCGGCGCCAAAACCATTGGGGCAGGTGAAAATCAAGCATGGCGACCGCCTCACCGTGATCGCCTTGGAATATTATGGCAATAAATTATTCTGGGTGTATATTTACCAACATAATAAGGCTGTTATAAAAGACCCGAACAACGTCCCGATCGGTACCGTGATCGAGATACCCGCACCGGAATCGTATGGCATCGATGCCAAGAGCCGTGAGTCGCGGGAGAAAGCCGCCGCCCTACAAACAGAGATACTTGCCGGGGAGTAAGAGAAATCCCCCTTTTTTAAGTAAAATAAAACAAAACGAGGAAGTGTTGGTTAGTATTATTTAACTGCAAAAGTGAAGGATACGAATTTAACATTTCTAATTTTGTGCATCCTAAAAAATCAACGTAAAATTGGGACAATATAATAACAATATAATAGAATAAATCTTATGAGTCAGACAGTAGACATTCGTGAGTTGAATGAGCGAATTGAAAGTAAAAGCTCGTTTGTGAACATGATTACGATGGGTATGGACAAAGTAATCGTCGGACAAAAGCATTTGGTTGAATCCTTGTTGATCGGTTTGCTTTCGGACGGACATATCCTGTTGGAAGGTGTGCCGGGTTTGGCTAAGACACTTGCCATTAAAACATTGTCGTCGTTGATCGACGCTAAATACAGCCGAATCCAGTTCACCCCGGACTTACTTCCGGCCGATGTGATCGGTACGATGATTTACAGTCAGAAAAGCGAAGAGTTCCAGGTAAAGCAAGGCCCGATCTTCGCTAATTTTGTGTTAGCGGACGAGATCAACCGTGCCCCGGCGAAAGTACAGAGTGCCTTGTTGGAGGCCATGCAGGAGCGTCAGGTCACGATCAGCGAGCATACCTACAAGTTGCCGAAGCCTTTCTTGGTAATGGCTACCCAGAACCCGATCGAGCAGGAGGGTACGTACCCGTTGCCTGAGGCGCAGGTAGACCGTTTCATGTTGAAGGTGATCATCAATTACCCGAAGAAGGAGGAGGAGAAACTGATCATACGCCAGAATATATCCGGAGAACGTCCGGAGATCAAGCCGATCTTAACGAAAGAGGAGATCCTCGACGCCCGTAACGTGGTTCGTGAGGTTTATTTGGACGAGAAGATCGAGCGTTACATCGTGGATATCGTCTTCGCTACCCGTTTCCCGGCTGAGGCTGGTTTGCCGAACTTGGCGAGCATGATCTCTTTCGGTGCTTCCCCTCGTGCGTCTATCAACTTGGCGTTGGCCGCCCGTGCGTACGCTTTCATCAAGCGCAGGGGCTATGTGATCCCGGAGGATATCCGTGCGGTATGCCACGACGTGATGCGCCATCGTATCGGCTTGAGTTATGAGGCCGAGGCGAACAACTTGACTTCTGAGGAGGTAATTAGCGAGATCTTGAATAAAGTAGAAGTTCCTTAAATGGAGACAAGCGAATTATTAAAGAAGGTACGCCGTATCGAGATAAAGACCCGTGGTCTTTCCCGTAACATCTTCGCCGGCCAGTACCATTCGGCTTTCAAGGGCCGTGGTATGGCGTTCAGCGAGGTGAGGGAATATCAGTACGGCGATGATATCCGGGATATCGACTGGAACGTGACCGCCCGCTACGTCCGCCCTTATGTCAAGGTGTTCGAGGAGGAGCGTGAGCTGACGGTGATGCTGCTGATCGACGTGTCCGGTAGCCGTGACTTTGGCTCCGTCAACGTCATGAAGAAGGAGGTGATCACCGAGATCGCCGCTACCTTGGCTTTCTCGGCGATACAGAACAACGATAAGATCGGCGTGGTGTTCTTCTCGGACAAGATCGAGAAGTTTATCCCGCCCCAGAAAGGAAAGAAACATATCTTATATATCATCCGGGAGCTGATCGATTTCCATCCCGAGGAGACGAGAACGGATATCAGCCAAGTGTTGAAATACTTGACCAACGCCATCAAGAAGCGTTGCACGGCTTTCCTCATTTCCGATTTTATCGATAAGGAGGGTTTCAAGGACGCCCTGACGGTGGCCAACCGCAAGCATGACATGGTAGCCATTCAGGTGTACGACCGTCGTGAGACCGAGCTTCCCGCCGTAGGCCTTATGAAGATCAAGGACGCCGAGACCGGGAAGGAGCAATGGATAGACAGTTCCTCCGCCCGTGTGCGCGCGGCCTATAAGGAATGGTGGGAGAAACGGCAGGCGAAGATGAGCGATACGTTCAAGAAATGCCGTGTAGACTCCGTATCTGTCCGTACCGAGGATGATTATGTGAAAGCATTGATTGCTCTTTTTGACAAACGTAATTAAAGCAAGCAGATGAAATTGATAAAGAAAAGTATCCTGTTTCTGGTCGCCGCCGCTTCCCTCGTGGGGGGAAGGGCATATGCGCAAAGGCCGTTGATCGATGTCGCTATCGACTCGGCCGCCATATTGATCGGAGAGCAGACTACCTTGCACCTTACGGTAACGGCGGATAAGGATCGCCCCGTGCAGATCGTGATCCCGAACGATACCTTGATGACGGGGGTGGAGGTACTGAACCTCTCCAAGGCGGACTCCACGGAGATCGAGAACGACCGGCTCGTTATCAAGCAGGATGTATTGATTACCTCGTTTGACTCGTCACTCTATCTGTTGCCTCCGTTGAAGGTGATAGACGGGGTGGATACCGTATATTCCAACCAAGTCGCCTTGAAGGTCTCCACGATTCCCGTGAACGCGGACAAGCCGGAGGAGTTCAACGACATCAAGACCGTATGGAAGCCACCTTTCGTATGGGCCGATTATTATCCGATCATTTACGGGATCTTGCTGGCCCTGTTCTTGATTTGCGTGATCGCCTATATCGTGAAACGGATCCGTGCGAAGAAGTCGTTGATCCCATTCAAGAAAGAGGAGCCGAAACTTCCGCCTCACGAGCAGGCCATCAAGGAACTGGATGAGATCAAGCAACAGAAACTCTGGCAGCAAGGACGAAGCAAGGAGTATTACACCTTGATCACGGATACGCTGCGTAAGTATATCGAGGAACGTTTCGGTATCAATGCCATGGAGATGACTTCCGGTGAGATCTTGGACCTGATCCGCAAGAACTCCGAGGCGCAGAGCGTGTACGATAACTTGAGGCAGATTCTGCAATTGGCCGACTTCGTGAAATTCGCCAAGATGAACCCGCTGCCGGATGAGAATGATTTGAGTATGATGAACGCGTATTTGTTCGTGAACCAGACGAAGGAGGAGGAGATGGTGGAGCTGGTTGACAGTCCCCTGTCAGATGAGCTGACAGCCTCGGGTCAAGAGGAGCGACAGCCTGCTGTCAAAGCCGTTGACAGCCCTCTGTCAAATGAGCCGGTAGCCCCGTGTCAAGACGACTTGACACGCTATCAGCCCAAGTCTACGAACGATACAACTAATTTAAAGGATTAAGAGATGGTATTTGCGAATCCTAATTATTTATATTTATTGTTGTTGCTCATCCCGATGATCGGATGGTACGTCTACAAGCTGAGCAAGAGTCAGGCCAGCTTGCAGGTCTCCTCGTCGGAGGCGTTCGAGGCGCCGGGAGCGGTATCATGGATCGTGTACTTGCGTCACGTGCCTTTCGTGTTGCGTATGGTAGCGGTAGCGCTGCTGATCGTGATCTTGGCCCGTCCGCAATCCACGAATAGTTGGTCCAATTCTTCCACGGAAGGTATCGATATCATGTTGGCGATGGATATCTCGGGGAGTATGCTGGCGCAAGACTTGAAACCGAACCGCTTGGAGGCGGCGAAGGATGTGGCCGCGTCGTTCATCAACGGCCGTCCGAACGATAACATCGGTCTCGTGGTCTTTTCTGCTGAGAGCTTTACGCAATGCCCGTTGACAACCGATCATACGGTCTTGCTGAACCTCTTCAAGGATATCCAAAGCGGTATGATCCAAGACGGAACGGCAATTGGGTTGGGCTTGGCGAATGCCGTGAGCCGTATTAAGGACAGCCACGCTAAGTCGAAGGTGATTATCCTTCTGACCGATGGTTCGAACAACGCCGGCGAGATCGCTCCGGTTACCGCTGCCGAGATCGCCAAGACGTTCGGCGTGCGTGTCTATACGATCGGAGTCGGAACGAAAGGCATGGCGCCGTATCCGTTCCAGACCGCTTTCGGCGTGCAGTACCAGAATATACCGGTAGAGATCGACGAGGCTACGTTGAAGCAGATCGCCTCTACCACGGGAGGGCAATATTTCCGTGCTACGGACAACGCCAGCCTGAAGGAGATCTATTCCGAGATCGACCAGATGGAGAAGACCAAGATCAGCGTACAAGAGTACAGCAAGAAGCAGGAGGAGTATAAGAACTGGGCCTTGCTGGTGTTCGCCCTGTTGCTGGTGGAGATCTTATTGAGAAATACATTGTTGAGAAATATACCATAAAGATAAAAGGCTTATGTTTCGATTTGCGCATCCGGACTTTTTATATTTGCTTTTTCTCCTTCCCGCGTTGGTGGCGTTCTACGTGTACGCCATGATCGTGAAGAAGAAAGCGATAAAGAAATACGGTAACCCTACGTTGTTGGCCGAGTTGATGCCCGAGGTATCGACCAAGCGCCAGCATCTGAAGTTTTGGCTGTTGTTCGGAGCCATTACCATGGTTATCTTTATTATAGCGGGGCCTCAATTCGGCTCGAAACTGGAGACGGTGAAGCGTCAGGGAGTAGAGATCATGGTGTGTCTGGACGTATCCAACTCCATGTTGGCCGAGGACGTGTCGCCCAACCGTTTGGATAAGGCCAAACAGATGCTATCCCGATTGACGGACGGCTTTACGAATGATAAGGTAGGCTTGATCGTGTTCGCCGGCGACGCTTTCACGCAGTTGCCGATCACCTCGGATTATATCTCCGCCAAGATGTTCTTGTCCTCTATCAACCCGTCGATGGTCTCTACGCAAGGTACGGCGATCGGTGCCGCCATCAACTTGGCCGCCCGTTCCTTTACCCCGGACGAGACGACCGATAAGGCGATCATCTTGATCACCGACGGCGAGAACCATGAGGACGACGCTATCGGTGCCGCCAAAGCCGCCGCCGAGAAGGGCATCCACGTGAACATCGTGGGAATGGGTGATCCGAAAGGTTCTCCGATCCCCATCCAAGGAAGCAATAATTATATGAAGGATAAGGACGGAAACGTGGTGATCACGAAGCTGAACGAGCAGATGGGTCAAGAGATCGCCGCCGCCGGAAACGGTATGTACGTACGTGCGGACAATACGAACTCCGCCTTGAAAGCCCTTCAGAAAGAAATCGAGAAAATGAACAAGACGGAGCTGGATAGCAAGGTCTATTCCGAGTATGACGAGCAGTTCCAGATTTTCGCTTGGATAGCTTTGTTCCTCTTGATCGCCGATTTCATGACCTTGGATCGTAAGAACCATATATTTAGGAAAGTAAAATTATTCTCTTAATTCGACGAAGTGATGAGACGTATATATAAATCTATGATATGGGTATCGGTCTTGGCGCTCAGCGCTGGGGCGGTCTCTGCCCAGAAAGCGGAACGGAAGAACGTGCGTGAGGGGAATAAGCTTTATGAGAGCGAGAAATACACCGAGTCCGAGATCGCTTATCGCAAGAGCTTGGAGGTGAATCCCCGCTCTACGGAAGGAACCTATAATCTGGGGAATTCCCTATACAAGCAAGGCAAGTTCCCCGAGGCCGCCGAGCAATATCAATTGATCGCCGGGCAAGGGGAGAAGATGGTGGCTACGCCGGAAGGGAAGGCACGCTTGTCGGAGGTGTATCATAATATGGGGAATATCTTCATGCAGAACAAGGATTACGGCAAGGCCGTGGAGGTGTATAAGCAATCGCTTCGCTTGAACCCGAAAGATGACGAGACCCGTTATAACTTGGCCTTGGCCCAGAAACTGCTGTCGGATCAGCAGAATCAGGATCAGAGCCAAGATCAACAGAACGACGACAAGCAGGAGAACAAGGATCAGAAGGACGATCAGCAGCAACAGCAACAACAACAGCCGCAAGACGACCAGAAGCAGGATAAGACCCAAGAGCAACAGCAATCCAACGAGCAAATGAGCAAGGACAATGCCCAGCAGATGTTGGACGCCTTCCTGCAAGACGAGAAAGACACCCAAGAGAAGGTGAAGAAGGCGCAGATGCAGCAGCAACAACGCCGGAAGAGCGAGAAGGAGTGGTAAACTGGATAATTAACGAAAAAATGAGATACACAATGAGGAAATTAATTTTCTTATTCATCCTGATGTTAACGGTAGGGGTGGCGACAAAGGCCGCGGATGTGACCTTCAAGGCCTCGGCGCCCCAAGCGGTGGTAATGGGAGAGCAGTTTCGCTTGACTTTCACCGTCAATGCCGAAGGCAGGGATTTGAGAGTACAGGAGATGCCAGACTTTGACGTATTAATGGGTCCCTCCCAATCCACCTCCTATAGCAGTAGCTGGGTGAACGGGAAGAGTACCAGCGAGACAACCGTTACGTATACGTATGTCTTGATGCCGAAGAAGGAAGGTACGTTTAATATCGCTCCGGCAACGATCAAGGTGAACGGCTCTAATTATACATCGAATGGCTTGGCCATCAAGGTGCTTCCTGCTGATAAGGCGGGTAAGCAAGAGGCGGAGACAACGACGGCGAGCGGGGCGATCTCTAACGATCGGCTGTTCGTGAAGATGGACGTATCCAAACGAAGCGTGTTCGAGCAAGAAGGTTTCTTGGTGACTTTCAAGGTCTATTCCTTGGAAAATTTCTCGATTACGGGATTGAAATACCCGGAGTTCGAGGGTTTCTTGGTACAAGAGGTTGAGTTGCCGCAAGAGAAACAACTGACCTTGGAAAACTACAACGGGCGTAACTACCAGTCGGCCGTAATGCGTCAAGTGATCCTGTATCCCCAACGTTCCGGTAAGATCACGATCGAAGGTGGAAAGTATGATGCCGTGGTGCGTGTCCGTATGCAACAAGCGGGCGGCGGTAGCATCTTCGATAGTTTTTTCGACTCGTATCGGGATGTGAGCAAGGTGTTGACCACTTCTCCGGTTACTATCGACGTGAAGCCTTTGCCCTCCGGTAAGCCCGCTTCTTTCTCCGGTGCCGTAGGTACGTTCTCCATGACGGCTGATATCAGCTCGAACAACGTCAAGACAGACGAGGCTGTAACCATAAAGGTGAAAATCACGGGTAACGGAAACGTGAAGTTGGTGAAGAATCCGGAAGTGGTTTTCCCGAACGATTTCGATGTCTACGATCCGAAAGTAGAGATGGACATCAAGACCACGACCGCCGGTGTCAGTGGAAGCAAGACGATCGAATATATGGCGATACCCCGTTACGCAGGTGATTTCGAGATCCCGGCGATCGCTTTCTCCTATTTCGATATCAAGTCCGGTTCGTACAAGACCATCAAGTCCGAGCCTTATAAGTTGCATGTGGAGCAAGGTAAGGGCGGTAGCGGTTCTTCCCCGGTCGTATCGAACTTTAGTAATAAAGAGAGCGTGAAATACTTAGGCAAGGATATCCGTTACTTGAAGACGAAAGATTTCTCCTTTATCGAGGGAGGTGATGGTATTTTCTTCGGTTCCTTTATGTATTATCTTTGCTATATCGTACCAGCTATCTTGTTTATCGTATTCTTCTTTATTTATCGTAAGCAGGTGAAGGAAAACGCCGACATCGCCTTGGTTCGTACCAAGAAGGCGAACAAGATGGCGGTTAGACGTCTGAAGAACGCTGGCAAGCTGATGAAAGAGAATAAGAAGGAAGAATTCTACGACGAGGTGCTGCGTGCGTTGTGGGGCTATTTGAGCGATAAGCTGAGTATCCCGCAATCCGATCTGACCAAGGATAACGTAGAGATAGAATTGGCTAAATACGGTGTAGACGAATCCTTGACGAATGAGTTCATGGATATCTTGAATACTTGTGAGTTCGCTCGTTACGCTCCGTCCCAAGCGTCGGACGCTATGGATAAGTTGTATGAGCTGACGGTAGACGCTATTGGTAAAATGGAGAATACAATTAAAAAGTAAGAAGATGAAGATGACTATAAATTTAAGAAAGGTATTGTTTTTCTTATTGACTCTATGTCTGATAGGATCTGCTTATGCGCAAGATACCGCCTTGAAGGAGGCCGAGGTCGCTTACACGAAAGAAGATTACGCAAAGGCGATCGAGCTATATGAGGGAATCTTGAAGAGCAATGGCGAGTCTGCCGCCGTTTATTATAATTTGGGAAATACCTATTATAAGGCGGGTAAGATCGCTCCGGCTATATTGAACTACGAACGTTGTCTTCTGCTGGATCCGGGTGATAGCGATGCTCGCTTCAATTTACAGATGGCCCGTCAGAAGACCATCGATAAGATTGAGCCGGTTGGTGATTTCTTCTTGGTCAAATGGTTTAAGAGCGTGGAGAACCTCGGTTCCGCAGACTCTTGGGCGAAGACAGGTATCGTGTGCTTCCTGTTGTTTATCGGTTGCTTGATCTTGTTCTTTTTCTCTCGTTGGGTACGCTTGAAGAAGATCGGTTTCTATTTGGGTGTCCTATTTATTATCATGGTTGTTTTTGCCAATATATTCGCCAGCGACCAGAAGGATGAGATGATAAACCGTAAACACGCTATCGTATTCGCCCCGACCGTTACGGTGAAAAGCTCGCCTGACGCTAGCGGTACGGATCTTTTCGTATTACACGAGGGAACGAACGTGACCGTGAAGAGCACGCTCGGCGAATGGAGCGAGATTGAGCTTGAGGACGGGAACGTAGGATGGATGCCTAGTAAAGACATAGAAAAAATCTGATACATGCTAGAACAATTATTGGTTTGGGAACGTGATGCGTTCTTTATGCTTAACGGTAGCGACTCCGCTTTTTTAGATCGCTTTATGTGGATCTATTCAGGCAAGGCGGTTTGGCTACCGTTAGCCTTTTTTATATTGGTGGTATTGTGCTATAAGAAGAACTGGAAGGAGTGGTTGTTGATCTTATTGGCCATTGTCTTGACGATCACGTTATGCGACCAGTTCGCTTCGCATGTTTGTAAACCCATCTTCACCCGTTTCCGTCCGACTCATCACCCTGACTTTATGGATCAGGTAAGGGTGGTGTTCGGTTATCGGGGCGGTATGTATGGATTTATCTCCAGCCATGCGGCGAATGCTTTCGGCTTTGCGACCTTGATGGCGCTGATCTTCAGGAATAAACTATTCGGATGGACTATTTTCTTTTGGGCGATTTTGACTTCCTATACTCGTATTTATTTAGGAGTGCATTTTATCACGGATATTATTCCGGGAGCTTTATCCGGTCTGCTATTCGGGTATCTTGTATATCTGTTATACCACTATATAAGGCCTAAATTGATTCCGGCAGATTCTTGGGTATGTCCGGAGGCCATTTACTCGGATATCCGGAAACGCTGGATCACCTATGCGATTTGGTTGACCATCCTTTTAATAGCCCTATTTAATGAGCAATTGGTATCGTGCTTAATATAAGAGATTTTCGTTAAGTATGTCGTAAAGCATATTTGTTTTCAGCTCATTTTCTCAATAATAATTTGTTTCAATGCTATTAAATGACTAAGTTAGTGCCATAATATTAAACAAAAGTATTAACCTTCAAAATAAGAAAGCCATGACAAAGACGATTACATTTAACGAACTGAGAAGAATTAAAGATTCGTTACCTGACGGAAGTACACAACGCATCGCCGATGAGCTGGGATTAAAGGTAGAGACAGTTCGTAACTATTTCGGTGGACATAATTTTCAAGATGGACGGAGTTGTGGTTTCCATATCGAGCCCGGTCCGGACGGAGGGTTGGTTGTTTTAGATGACACGACTATTTTCGAGCGTGCTTTGCAGATACTGGCCGAGAGTCAGGATGCCGAAGCACAAAAAGCGTAAGATAAATTCATTCGTATAAAAAATCCCATAGCTAAATGAAAGAACGCTTTGGGATTTTTTTATATTCAACAATTCATAAATCCCGATTGTTTCATCTATAAAAATGTATTGAGTATGGAAGATAAATTAGTGACATTGGCTATCCACACGTTCGAGAAAGCCCAGATTCTCAAGACAATCCTCGAAACAGAAGGCATAGAGGTCTATATACATAATGTAAACCAGATTCAGCCGGTCGTTTCGGCAGGAGTGCGTGTGCGTATTAAGGAGAGTGATTTACCGCATGCTTTACGCATTATTGAAGACAATAAGTGGTTTGAGGAACCAAAGGAGGAAGAGGCGAAGGTTAATGCGGTCAAGAAAGTTCTGATCCCGATTGATTTCTCGGATTATTCCGCCAAGGCTTGTGAGTTGGGAATTAATTACGCTCATGCGGTAGGTGCGGAGGTGATGATCATGCACGCCTATTTCAGCCCCTATTTTCCATCCGCTATCCCGATGGGAGATACTTTGGCTTACCAAGTAAACGAGGAGGAATCCGTACAGCATATCTTACAACGTGTCCGTATCGATATGGAGAATATTTGTACGCATATCAACCGGAAGATGTCCTCTGGTGAATTACCAAAGGTAAAATACGATTATGTATTACGTGAAGGCTTGCCGGAAGAGGAGATCATCGCCTATAGCAAGGAGTATCATCCGACATTGATCGTGATGGGAACGAGAGGTAAGAGCCAAAAAGATATGGATCTGATCGGTAGCGTGACCGGAGAGGTAATCGAGGTAAACCGGGTTCCTGTATTGGCGATACCGGAGAATGTTCCTTTCACGGATTTGAGAGACGCTAAGAATATCGCTTTCGCTACATCGTTTAACCAGAGAGATTTGGTTGCGTTTGACGAGTTTATGGAAATCATCAAAGGCTTTGATCTTAATATCCATCTATTCAATATCTCTACCAGTAATGATGAATGGAATGAGATTCGTTTAACGGGCGTTCGTGAATATTTCAAAAAACAATATCCACATGCCCATATTTCCCATACGGTTCTAGCCGATGGTGACTTGCTGTTAGCCATCGAGAAATTTGTTCGTGATAAACAAATTGATGTTATAGCCCTAAGCACATATCGCCGTAATATCCTAGCCCGGATGTTCAATCCTTCGATCGCGAGAAAGATGTTATTCCACACCGATACTCCGTTATTGGTAATCGATAGCAAGAAATAGCTTCTTATTCAAGTAACAAATAAAAAGTGGATATGAGAAAAGGCTTATCCACTTTTTTATTATATACCATGTGCTTAAAGCAATCTTTGTATCTTTGGCGAAAAAATATAAGGATAGTATGTGGGAAAGAATGTTTGATCTGGTACTTGGATTAAAGAAAGAACATAGATTAATGATAGTTATAACATTGATTTATGCGGTGACCCTCTTTGGTATTACTGTAGATGTAGAAGCGATGGAGAATTGGCTGCAATTAGTGGGGTATACCATACGTACTTTATGTATTGCTTGTATTATACAGCTTAGTGTGTTCTTTTTGACAAATATTTTTTGGAAGGAACTAAACAGAGGCTTGAATAAAACATTTGTTGTTATTAGTGGTAATGTGTTGTCTTTAGCTTTCTTACTTTTCCCTTTTTCTATATCATATATAGATATGACTGCTGAAAGTATGAAATTGAGTTCTTTGAATACAGAAAGAAATAGAATTGATAGTATGGTCCGGTACTATGAGAATTTAAAAAGTCTAGATTCTTCTTTTTCAGAGAATCTAGATTCTTTAATATTGGAAGAAAAGAAAACATTGATTCGGGTTATAAAAGAGATTGACTTAAAGCAATTTAAAATAGAAGAGAAACAGAAAAGATATGAAAAGCCATTAGTCTCCATCCTATTTCTTTTGCAAATATTCGGTTTTTATATATTGATTCTATATTCTTCCTATTTTGATAGGACGAATAAGGTGAATCGTGTTATCGCAGTGGAAAATATTCCTTATCGAAAGAAAGTAAGGAGCTATTTTTGCGATAAAGTTTTGAAGCCTTTGGTTTTACTGTTATCTGTTTTTCTTTGGGGATTCTTGTTTTTCCTTTGGCTTAGATAATATATACCTGATATTTGTATAAACCGGAATTTATGCTTTGCTTTGTGGCTCATCAGAAAAATAATAGAATATATGATTACTTATTTGATTATTGGAATAACAGTGGTTCTCTCTTTTATCTGTTTTAGTAATAGGGAGTTATTTATGAAATTAGCGTTTATCCCATATCGTACGATCCGGAATCATGAATATTATCGTATCGTGACACATGGATTTATCCATGCGGATATGACACATTTGCTAGTGAATATGTTCACGTTCTGGTCATTTGGTCTCTATATTGAACGAACGTTTCGATATATGGGATTCGGCAAAGGGGCTTATCTGGCTCTTTATTTCGGGGGAATGATCGTGGCTTCGCTTTATGATTTGATAAAACGACGTAATGATCCGTATTATGTCTCTATCGGTGCGTCTGGAGCGGTATCGGCGGTTCTATTTACCTCTATATTCCTTGATCCTTGGGGAAAGATCTTGTTTTTCGCCGTGCTGCCTGTCCCCGGAATCGTATTCGGCTTGCTATATCTGGCCTATTGCCAGTATATGGCGAAACAAACAGGAGATAACATAAATCATAATGCCCATTTCTACGGGGCTATTTATGGATTGATTTTCCCAATGCTGCTGGAGCCTTCGTTATTGCATCTCTTTTTGTCTCAACTTACGTTTAAGGGATGATCCACCCTGAACGGATAATTTAAGGTTATTTTTTGTCCGAAGATTATTTCCGGGTAGGTAAACTTGTCTATCTTTGTCCCCTTATAAGCAAAAGTTAGATGAACAAAGATAATAATTTGGGTAGAGTGTTAGCGTTACTGTCGCTGACGTTGTTGATGAGCTTTGGTTTATATAGCCTTCCGGATACATTGTTCGGGTATAAGATCAAAAAGGTAGATCTTTTATCGGATTTCAAGGTGAAAGAGGAAAAGCTCTCCTTGGATTCTTTGAAACAACAATTGGAACAAGCGGACACCCTTCAAGTAGATTCGGTAGCATTAAGGGATTCTATCATGCGTTCCGCCGGAATAGATTCTGCGGCTTTGGCCCTTCGTGATTCGTTATACAAAGCGGTCTATGCTGTTCAAGGGGCGGATTCGCTGGGGGCTCATATCGAGGACTATTCTCTTGGACATATCGGTTTGCAACGATTTTTCGCCGCCTTAAAAAACAGGCGGGAATTGAATCGTCCGGTACGTGTGGCCTTCCTTGGAGATTCTTTTATCGAAGGAGATATTATGGTGGCCGATTTCCGTTCCGGGATGCAGAAGGAATTTGGGGGGCGGGGTGTTGGTTTTGTACCGGTCACATCCGTAGCGGCACAGTTCCGTCCAACCGTGGAGCAACGTGCCTCCGGATGGACTACTTGGTCTATGCTGACAGATCATGAGCATGGATATACTTTATCCGGGATGATGTTCGAGGCAAACGAGGAGAACGCCTCTATCCATGTGAAGACGACTAAGCGTTATCCGGAGCTCCAGACGTTCTCTTCTTTGAAACTGATTTATGAGCAGAATAAGAATACGGAGATGCGCTTGGTTTGCAACGCTTCCGCCGATACCCTACAAGAGATGCTTCCCGCCACATCGATCGTAACCCAATACGAGTTGGAAGGGATGTTCACCGAAGCGGATTTCACTTTTAAGAATACTCCGGAGTTCCGGGCATTAGGGGTCGCTATGGAGGATCATTCAGGTGTCGTGGTCGATAATTTCTCTCTTCGGGGAAACTCGGGTATGATATTGGAGCGATTGGATGTCTCCCGTTGCCAAGCATTGAATAAGATCCGTCCGTATGACTTGATTGTCTTGCAGTATGGGTTGAATGTCGTGAGCGATAGCGTGATGAATTATGGATGGTATAGTAGCCGGATGGTAAAGGTCATTAACCATATACAACTTTGTTTTCCGGAAGCTGATATATTGATGTTGGGGGTGTCGGACAGAAGCCGTCAAGACGATGGCAAATTCGAGACGATGCCAGCCGTGTTAGCCTTGCTGCATGCGCAAAGGCAAGCTGCTAAAAAGGCAGGGGTTCCTTTCTGGAATGTATTCGGTGCCATGGGAGGAGAGAATAGTATGGTCCGTTTCGTAGAATTAAACTGGGCTAGTAAGGATTATACGCATTTAAGCTTCAGGGGTGGACGGGAGATTGCCGATGCCTTGCTGAAAGCGTTATTATCAGAAAAAGATTTTTATGATGAAGCGGAGAAAGTGGTTAATTAGTCTGGTTGTTTTAGGAGTGATCATGGGCTTCTCTGTTCCGAAACCTAAAGCCGGAATAAACGGGGATGTATCTCTTGATAGTTTGGCGGTTCGGGATACTGTAGCGTTGCCTCCTTTATCTTATTCTATGAAAGTGGGAAAAGATACGTTGATCTTACCGGATTCTAGTAAGGCGTGGAATAATTTTTTCAATGAACTGGATTCGTTGCGTGCAGGGAAAGATACGGCTATCACGATCGTCCAGTTGGGGGATTCGCATATCCAAGCCGGACATTTAAGCGGTCGTGTCATGCGCCTTTTCCAACAGGCGTTCGGGAATGCCGGACGAGGCTGGATCGCTCCTTTTAAGTTGAGCAAGACCAACGAGCCGGATGATTATTTTATCAAATCCGTCGCTAAGGATTGGATTGCCGGACGTTGTATTCAGCATGTCCGGAAAACCCCGATAGGGATCGGTGGGATCGGGATTAAGTCTGTTTCCCCCTCGATTAATCTGGATGTCGTGATAACCCCGAATAATGGTGCCGGATACGAGTTTAATGAGGCGATCTTATATAGAGGGGAGAAGTCGATGCCCATGCTTCCTACCGGGGCTTTGAAAGACTCGGTCCAAACATTCCGTGCGGATACCGTATGTGTTCCCGGTGTATTAGCCGACACTTTCCGGATCTCCTGCTTGACCGATACTCTACAATTGCAGAGTACGAGACGGAAAGAGGGCACGAATACATTGCGTCCGGCCTCATCCTTTACGAATTTATATTATGGCCTGACACTGAAGAATGGAGGCAGGGGTATCTTATACCATTCCATCGGAGTGAATGGGGCAATGTATGTGAATTATACGGACGAGGCTTATGTACGTCAGTTGGCTTTATTAAAACCGTCCTTATTAATCATCTCTATGGGAACCAACGAGACGTTTGGCAGACGTTTTAATACCGATGAGTTTTCCGGTCAGATAGAGGCTTTCTTGGCGTTAGTCAAGAAGGAGTTACCTAATACGGCAATCTTACTGACGACTCCTCCGGAATGTTATAGGAGAGTCCGGTCGGGTAAACAGCGAACGTATGTGCGTAATGATAATACCGAGCGGGCTGCCCGTGCTATCCGGAATGTAGCGAAGAAAGAAGAGGTCGCTTGCTGGGATTTATTCACTACGACAGGAGGGAAAAACTCGTGCCGCAAATGGCATAGTTCTCGTTTGATGGGACGGGATCGGATTCACTTTACGAAAGAAGGGTATCAAGAACAAGGAACGCTTTTGTTTAGGGCGTTCATGGAATCATATAATAACCGATAAGAATTTTATATGGAATATAATATACTTAGAGATTGGCTTAGTAATCATCAATTCACGTGGGAGAAACTGGGAGATATCCTGACGTATCATCATAATGCCCCGATCTTGTTTAGTAGCGGGTTGTTCTTCTTCTTGTTTATCGGTTTCCTGATGATTTATATGTCGCTAAGGAAACATACGTTGGCTCGTATTATTTATGTGACATTGTTTTCCCTTTATTTCTATTATAAAAGTAGTGGACTTTGGTTCGGGCTGCTGGTATTTACGGCTACTTCCGATTTCTTGATAGCGCAATGTATCTCGCATACGACATCGGTATTAAAACGTAAATTATTCGTTACGCTTAGTCTCTGCATAAACCTAGGTATGCTGGGGTATTTCAAGTATTTCAATTTCCTAGGCGAACTGTTTACTATGGCCGCCGGGGGAGAATGGCTTAAGATGAACATCTTCCTTCCGGTAGGAATCTCTTTCTTTACCTTCCAGAGTATAAGCTATGTGATAGATGTTTATCGGGGACGAATCCAACCTCTCGGCCGTTGGATCGATTATGTTTTCTATGTATCGTTCTTTCCTCAACTGGTTGCCGGGCCAATCGTTCGTGCCCGGGATTTTATCCCTCAAATGTATAAGAATCCTACGGTGACGCGATCTGAGTTTGGTGAGGGATTGTTCCTTATCTTATGTGGTCTTTTCAAGAAAACGGTTATCTCGGATTATATCAGTATGAATTTCGTGGATCGTATTTTTGACGCTCCGTTGCTTTATACGGGTGTGGAGAATTTATTGGGTGTCTATGGGTATGCGCTACAGATTTATTGTGACTTCTCGGGTTATTCGGATATGGCGATCGGTATCGCTCTGTTGTTGGGATTCCGCTTTAATATAAACTTCGACTCTCCCTATCAATCGGCTACGATTACCGAGTTTTGGCGTCGTTGGCATATCTCCCTTTCCTCTTGGTTAAAAGATTATCTGTATATATCCTTAGGGGGGAACCGGAAGGGGAAGATTCGTACCTATATGAATCTGATGATAACGATGTTGCTAGGCGGGTTATGGCATGGGGCTTCCATTAGTTTCATCTTATGGGGAGCCTTACATGGTATAGCTTTGGCTGCGCATAAGTTCATTATGGGGCATTTCAGTAGCTTTAAGGCCTTAGGATGCGAGATGAAACCTTGGCGACGGGTATTAGGTGTCCTGATTACTTTCCATGTGGTTTGTTTCGGATGGATCTTGTTCCGAGCTACCTCGATGAAAGCCGTGGGAGAGATGCTGAGCCAGATCTTCACGAATTTTCATCCGGAGGTGTTCATGCAATTCGTCTCAGGATATAAAGGGGTGTTCGCGTTGATGGTGATCGGTTATGTGCTGCATTTTATGCCTAAACGCTCTGAGGATGTCTTGAGGGAAATCGTGACTCGTTCCCCTTTATTGATACAGGCCGCTATATTGGCGATAGCGATTTTCATTGTTGTTCAGTTTAAGAGCGCGGGAGTGCAGCCGTTTATTTATTTCCAATTTTAAGAGTGACAAACACGTATATCGGCATAGCCTCACGCCAGTATAGGCACAACCCTACACCACTAGTGCCGTAAGGCTACACCGATACTGATTTCATAGGCAAAGTATCTTAGGTTCACTGGCGAAGTATCTTAGGATCGTCGGCCGATGCACCTAAGATATTTTTTTGACATCTTAGAGTGTTCCTATCATTTCCGGAAAAACATGTACATGAGTTTCTAGAAACACTCTGAGGGTTGTGAGCCGACGGGAAGTTTGATGATGATATTCTTCAAATCCGCCCCGGATACATTTTGGAATACGCTTAGCCCAAACTCCGGTATTACCGCAAGTACATGGTCGAATATATCCGCTTGAATTCCTTCATATTCGACCCATACCTTATTGGATGAGAAGCAATAAAGTTCGATGGGAATACCTGTATCAGTCGGTTGTAGATGCCTTACCATGCAGACTAATTCCTTACTTACTTCCGGGAGGCTTCTTAGGTAACGTACGAGATAAGCACGGAAGACTCCCAGATTTGTCTGTCTACGTCCGTTCACCCAAATGGAACTATCGATATGATGTTCTTCATTGTATTCATCTAATTCCTGTTCTTTTCCATCGATGTAATCCGTGATAAGAGAGATCTTACGAAATTTCTCTAGCATTTCCGGGGTACAAAAATGTACGCTGTTCATATCGATATTGATAGAGCGCTTGATACGGCGGCCCGGGGATTCGCTCATACCTCTCCAGTTTTGGAAAGCGTCGCTTACTAAGGCGTAAGGAGGGATGGTCGTGATGGTATTGTCAAAGTTTCTTACTTTCACGGCGTTCAATGTCACCTCGATAACCGTGCCGTCCGCACCATATTTGCTCATCGTGATCCAGTCTCCGGCCCGGAGCATATCATTGGCGGATAATTGGATGCCGGCAACGAAACCTAAGATCGTATCCTTAAAGACCAACATCAAGATAGCCGCAGACGCACCCAATCCGGCCAGTAAAGAAACCGGGGATTTATTGATAAGAATACTGATAATCAATATCACTCCAATAAAGAAAACCGTAACCTGCAAGATCTGTATGAAGCCTTTTAACGGCTTGTTCTTAAAGGAATCTTTTTTATTATAGATCTCGTGGATCAGATTTAAGGAAGCGTTTATAAACCTTAAAGAAACCGCTATGATATAAATCTGACAAAGTTTTTGGAGTACTATTAAAATCTTCGGTGTCTCTTCGGCTGAGAAGGCGAATGGTAACAATATATAAATCAATATGGCCGGGATCATATGCATCATCTTATTAATGATCTTACGATCCACGATTAAATCGTCCAGTTGATTTTTCGTCTTCCTCGCTAATCGTTTGAACATACCTAGGAAAATATACCGGCAACTATAATCGATCCCAACGGTGACGGCTATAATAAGTAATAAGATCACTATATTGTCTAGGTAACTGGAATTTTCGCTTATCAACCCCATTTGAACTAATAAATTATATACCCATTCTTGTATCTTGCTCATAAATACGATTTTAAACTTTAAGTAGACAATCCGGAGACGAAGATAGGAAAAATAATCCGAACACGTACTTTAGTCTGAATATTGATATACTTTCAATTCAAATTTAGGAATCATAGCGAAGAAATGGTCGAATATATCCGACTGGATCCGTTCATATTCTTTCCATATTTTATTCCGGGAGAAGAAATAAATCTGGACGGGAACACCATATTCCGTGGATTGAAGTTGGCTGATAATTAAATCCAAATCTTGATTTACGACAGGAAGACTTGTCAGATAACGCTCTACATATACACGGAATACTTGGGAGTTTGTAGGTACTACATCCTTATCCGGTTGGTAATCCGCTAATAAAGGAATTTCCTTGCGGAAGGTATCTAGCATCTCCGGCGTACAGAACTTGATCGTATTCAAATCGAGATAAATGGACTTCATAACCCTGCGTCCTCCAGACTCAACCATCCCGCGCCAGTTTTGGAAAGAACTATTCACTAGATTATAAGGCGGGATTGTCGAGATCGTATTATCGAAGTTCTGAACTTTCACGGTGTTTAGGGTTATTTCTTGAACAATACCGTTCGCATTGGCAGAAGGCATCGTGATCCAGTCGCCGGGGCGCAACATATCATTCGCCGAAAGCTGTATACCTGCCACGAAACCTAATATGCTATCTTTAAAGACCAACATAAGAATAGCTGCCGATGCACCTAATCCGGCGAAAAGGGTAGCCGGGGATTTATTGACGAGAATCGCTATAATGACAATGCCGCCAACGAAGAAAACAAGCACTTGTAATACTTGTATAAAACCTTTCATCGGCCTGTTTTTCATTTTCTCCTGTTGGTTAAACAAATCCAACATCATTAAGAGAAGACCGTTGAGCGCTAACAGCAGGGAAAATATGATATAGACCGCGCAAATCTTCTGGGAAATGAATAATAATTCCTTTCCTCGGATAAAAGCCATCGGGAGCAAAGCATATACTAAAATGCCGGGAATCGTATGTACGAGATAATGTACGACCTTACGTTTAATTAATAACGTATCCCATTTATAATGCGTATGCTTAACGATACTACGTACCCCTCCGACAAAAATAGCTTGGCATAAATAATCTAATCCGATAGCGACCGCCACTAGTAAGATGGCGATGATCGCCTCGTCAAATGTGTTCGCTATTTTCTCGTCTACACCCCATCCGGTGAGGACTTTGTTCATCCAACTACCTAAATTTATCATAATAATCGTTTTTTGATATAACACTACTCTTAAAAATAGGTTCAATCCTACGTTAAATTTGCCCTTTTGTTAAGATTGCTTGTAAATGTAAGCGTATTAATCCAATTGAAAAATGTATCTTTGTGAAATAATATAAACTTAAATGGATTCCATGAGATCTCTGTTGTCAACCTCAGATTTTCTACAGGTACGAGAGCATAAATTAAGTAATGATTTGACGGTATGGTTGAATGAGGACCATAGCCAACCTAAGATATTCGGAGCCGTAGTTGTAAAAGCCGGAGCTAAAGATTCCCCTAACACAGGTATCGCGCATTATTTCGAGCATATGATGTTTAAAGGAACGGATAAGATCGGGACAATCGATTATGAGTCCGAGAAAGTCTTGCTGGACATTATCGCCGAGAAATATGACGCTTTGGCGGATACCGAGGATCCCAAGATGCGTGCCCATTTGCAGCAAATCATTAACGACCTGAGCGTACGTGCCGCTGAGTATGTAATACCGAATGAGTTCGACCGGTTGATCTCTCGTTTCGGTGGTACGAAGTTGAATGCCGGGACTTCTTACGACTATACATTATATTTCAATACATTCTCTCCGCAATATATCTCCCAATGGGCCGAGATCAATAGTGAGCGTTTGGTAAATCCCGTATTTCGTCTTTTCCAGAGTGAGCTGGAGACGGTCTATGAGGAAAAGAACATGTATGGAGATACGATGGCTAGTGTCGCCATCGAGAAATTGACAGAGCGTTATTTCTATCCGCATCCGTATGCTTATCCGATTATCGGAAGTGCGGAGAACTTGAAGAATCCCCGTCTTTCGGAGATGCGCCGGTTCTTCGAGAAATACTATGTCGCTTCCAATATGGGATTGATCTTAAGCGGGGATTTCGATACGGAGGAGGTCTTGCCAATCTTGGAATCTACTTTTTCACGGATACGAAAAGGGAAGCCGCCTCACCGGGATATTGTTACATTACCGCCATTCAAGGGACGGGAGAAGGTGAGCGTACGTATTCCTATGCCTTTCGTGAAAATTATGGCATTGGGATTCCGGGGAGTTCCCGCGAATCATCCGGATCAAGTTGCGCTCAATATCGCCGTATCTTTATTGAATAACTCCAATGGTACGGGATTTTTGGATAAGCTGACGGTAGATCATAAGGTGATGGGTGCGATGGCGGTTAACCAAAGTATGAATGAGGCTGGAATATTAGGCTTGTTGGTATTTCCGAAGTTCTTTTTCCAGACCTATGCGGCAGCCGAGAAATTAGTATGGAAACAAATCAACCGCATTAAGGAGGGGGATTTTAGCGATGAGATGTTTCAAAGCTTGAAATTGGAGCAGAAACGTGAATATGCCTCCAAATTGGAAGACATAAACTCAAGGGCCGAGGTGATGATGCGTATTTTCTCTCAAGGGAAAAGCTGGCAGGATTATTTGGATGAGGTTACCCGTATCGATGCCTTGTCGAGAGAAGACGTGATTGAGGTCGCCAAGAAATATTTTACGGAGAATTATATGTACGTCACGAAGAAGACCGGACGCTATCCGAAAACGATCTTACCCAAGCCGGATTATTCACCGATTATACCGAAGAACTCTGATGCTTCCTCCGCTTATGTGGAACGTCTGGAAAAGATACCCGTACAAGAATTGAAACCGCATTTTCTCGATTTTGAGAAAGACGCCGAGGTCGTATCCTTGCGTCCGCTTGTCACGTTGTATAAGACTCATAATTCCGTAAATGATATATTCTCGCTGACACTATCTTATGGAGTGGGGCAGTTGGAGCTTCGTGATCTTGATAAATTGTCCGCTTATCTACCTTTCGTAGCGACGGAGTCGATGTCTTTTGAGGTCTTTCGGGGTAAATTGCAGGAACTTGGTAGTACATTGACTTTTGATTCCACGGATTCTGAGTTTCTGGTGGTGGTGAATGGTTTCGATGGGCATTTTACCCAAACAATGGCTTTGGTCGGCGATTTCTTGCGGCACGCCAAGCCAGATGACAAGAAGTTACGGCAGATTGTGGACGAGGCGAAGGTAACGGAGAAATCGTTGTTCAATTCCAGCGAGAACGTAGCCGATATGCTGTTAGAGAAAGTCAAATTTGGGGAGCAATCCCGTTATTTGACTAAATTATCGTTCGCTGAAATCAAGAAACTAAAAGGAAAGATGTTGCTGGACACTTTCAGTAAGGTACGTTCGGTCGCTTGTAACCTGCATTATTGTGGTACATTGTCTATGGAGGAGGCTGCCCGGCAGATCAAGCAGCATTTACCCTTGGAGGAGGTAAGTATTCCATCGAACTCTCCCTATATCCGTGATCTTATGACGTATGATAAGCCGACTGTCTTTTTTATGGACATGGAGGATGTCACGCAAAGCATAATCTATGCCTATATGTATATCGATCCGTTGAAGGCTAAGGAAGATCGTCCTATTTCCCGGTTGTTTAGCGCTTATTTCGGAGGGGATATGTCATCCTTGATGTTTCAGGAGATCCGTGAGTTTCGTTCGTTCGCTTATCAAGTAAATGCCCGTTTGAAACATCCTCCTTTGAATCGATCGGAGAAGCCCGCTAGTTTCGTGATGAAATTGGCTACACAGACGGATAAGATGATCGATGCGATGGAAGTGTTGGAGAATCTGGTGCATGATATGCCGGAACGTCCGGAACGGGTGGAGTCGGTGAAGCAGACGATTCGTAATTGGGTGAATAATGAATATCCTACTAGTCGCTCCCTTTCCTTGAAGATCGCCGGTTTCCGGCGTGAAGGGTACGAGAGCGATCCGAACAAGGATTATCTGGAGGTTATCGATCGGATGACTATGGAGGATATCCTTCGTTTTTATAGGGAGAATATACAAGATCATTTAATGATATATGCGATAGTCGGTAATTCAAAGAGTATGGATATGGAGAAACTCTCTAAATTCGGACAGATCGTTAAGGTAACAAAGAAAGACATTTATAGGTAATGTATAGTAAGGAGGAACTGAAGAATCTCAAATTGGAGTTTTGGGAAAGCTTCGCCGCTTTTTGTGAGGTGCAACCCTATTTGCGGGGGCGTAAGAAAATTTGGACATTATATGATACGAAGGTAAAGGGCGTTGAGTTGAAATTCGACGCGAACCGCCAAGGGGCTTACGTTATTCTTGAGGTAAACCACCGTAGCGAGGATTTACGTCTGGAAATGTTTGAGCGCCTGACTTGGTATAAAGAGACGTTGGAACAGGATTTTCCCGAAGGCTTGATCTGGGATATTTGTTTTGTCCGTGAGAATGGCCGACAAGTGGCCCGTATCTATGTAGCAAAAGAAGGATTGGATTTGCATCGGAGAGCGCATTGGGGAGATTTTTTCACTTTTATGGCTAGCCAGATGTATTTGTTGGAACGAAATTTTATGGGTATAGCAGAATACTTAAGAGAATAATTACGAGATATGAATCTAAAGGTATTTATCGGAGCTTGCGTACTGTCCGGTCTGGTTGCTTGTAGCTCTGTTAAACAAGATGAGGCCGGTTTGTCCCGGCCCGGTGTGAGCCTTGAGCTAGCTCAATTCCGGAAGGAGCATTTCTCAAATGTCCGTTATAATCTTTTCTTCTCGATCCCGGAATCTCGTGACGAGGCGATCCGGGGAAAAGTGGAGCTATCCTTGCGATTAGACGAGAAACAGCCGCTTATTATTGATTTCCGCGGAGAACCGGAGCAAGTGACCTCCGTAACCTTGAACGGAGGAGATATTCCCTATGAAGTGAAAGATGAGCATATCGTGATTGCCTCAGATTGGGTAGCGGTGGGAGAGAACCGGGTAGCGATCACTTTTACTCCGGCGGATCAATCCTTGAATCGACGGGATGAGTTCCTGTATACGTTATTGGTTCCGGACCGGGCACGTACGGTATTCCCTTGTTTTGACCAGCCGGATATGAAGTCGTTTTTTACCTTGACCTTGGAAGTTCCTTCCACTTGGCAGGCTGTGGCGAATGGCGCTATCACACAAACGGATAGTACGAGCGTCTCCGGTCGGAATCGTATTTCTTTCAAGGAGACGGAACCGCTTAGTACCTACCTGTTCTCATTCGTGGCCGGTAAACTGACTCGGGAGGTTTATTCCCGGAACGGGCGGGATATCTCTATTTATCATCGGGAGACGGATCCGAAAAAGATCGCTCAATGCCCAGCCATCGCCGACGAGGTGTTCGATGCGTTGGAATGGCAGGAAGACTTTACTGGTATTCCTTATCCTTTCGCTAAATATGACGTGATTATCTTACCCGGTTTCCAATATGGGGGTATGGAACATACGGGTGCTACTTTATATACGGATCGCCGGATGTTTCTGGATGAGCATCCTACCTTAAATGAGCGATTGAGTCGGAGTTCCTTGATCGCACATGAAACCTCTCATATGTGGTTTGGCGATTATGTAACGATGAAATGGTTTGATGATGTATGGACAAAAGAGGTTTTCGCTAATTATTTTGCTTCCCGTATCGTAGAACCTTTATATCCGGACGTGAATCACCGGTTGAATTTTATTCGGGATTATATTCCCGCATCTTATTCGGAAGACCGTACGTCAGGTGCGAATCCGATCAAGCAAGATTTGGATAATTTGCGGAACGCCGGTTTGGTATATGGAAATATCATCTATGATAAATCTCCCGTGATTATGGAGATGTTGGTACGTGTTCTGGGAGAAGACGCTTTCCAGCAGGGAATTCGTGAGTACTTGACTACTTATGCGTATGGGAACGCTACGTGGGAGGGCTTGATCCGTATCTTGAATAAATATACGGAAGAGGATCTGGCCGCTTGGAGTGAGGTGTGGGTGAATCAGAAGGGTATGCCGGAGATTACGGCTTCGGTTAAGGACGGCGAGTTGGTCGTAGAGCAGCGTGATCCGTTGGGCCGGGGTTTAAAATGGCCGCAAGAATTAACCTATCGGGTGATCTGTGGAACGGATTCGGAAGAAATCCCGGTTTCTCTCGAAGGAAACTCTGATTCCTTCCGAATGAAATTAAGTTTTCTTCCGAATGGAAATTGTGTCATTCTTCCGAATATAAATGGGCGTGGTTATGGCTTCTTTAAAATAACAGAGGGGGAGTCTTCCGGTCTATGGTCCGTGCTTCGCTCATCGGAAGATGAGGTGTTGAAGGGATCTTTGCTGATTACCCTTTATGAGAATCTTCGTTGGAAAACGATTTCTCCGCAAGGGTTCCGTGAAGAGATGTTAGCGTATTTACCGAATGAGTCTAATTCTTTATTGTTCTCGATGGCTTTAAGCTATTTAGGAGATTGCCAGCGGATATTCCCGTCGGATTCTCGTCCGTTGGAACAGGTCTTGTGGAAGATCGTGACAACGAATCCCGTATCCCAACATCGTTTGCAGGCGTTTCGTTTGTATCGTTCGATAGCGGATTCAGAGGAGGCGGTACAACGTCTGTATACGTTATGGCAGGAACGGAAAGCTCCGAAAGATTGTACGTTGAGCGAGAGTGATTATATTGGCTTATCCTATATGCTGGCGATGCATTTGCCGGAAAAAGCGGATAAGATTATCGCTACGCAATTATCTAAATCCCGCAAAACGAAACGTGATGGTTGTGAAAAACGAAATGCGTTTATTGAAACAAAAACGAAATGTGCTTCAAATTTAATCCGCAAAGTAACCGCCTATTTGCAAAATCAAAGCAAAACACCTTCTTTATACATAAAAATAAACGGCATTCAAATGGACTTCTAACCCTATTTGAATACCGTCTTTTTATTGCCGGCCGTGGTAAAAAAGCGTCTACTAAAGTTGTTTATTCCATACTTTTTTCGTACCTTTACAAGGTAGTTAAGATGGATTGTTATAGCCTTTTATCGTATGTCGAATAGGCTTCTACTTGCGGGATGCGACGTATAATGCCTTTCCCGATGTTATCCAAACAACGTCCTAACGTCCGGATCATGGCCGGAATGATTTCTCGCTCATAAAAGACGCGAGGCTGCGCATCATAGTCTATTTTTACTATCTCCTGCTCGCAAATATCGCCGGTGTCATAGCCGGAGTCTGCCCAAAACCATGTGGCGGCGGTTATCGGTTCCCCTCGTTTATACGCCCATTTGATAGATGATGCCCCGCGCCCATAAGGTAATGGGGACGGATGGAATATCAACGTACCCCAGTTCGCCTCTTTCAGTTCTTCATCGGAAACTTTCACCGTAAGGAGTGGCGCAATGGCAAGGTCACAACGATACCCTTCACACCAAAGCGTATGCCCTTTTGCCTTAACGAACATTTCGGCCGCTTTGAATGCCTCCGACCCGCAATTTCCCAATATTTTAATTACCATTCCCTATATATTTAAACGCCTGAACCGCCCTGAAATGGCCGCCATAACCGGTTGCCGCACGATCAGACTTATTTAACCTTTGGGCCGAACGTGCCATCGAAGCCGCGCTGCGCCCTTTATTAACTCCATATAAATGTGCTCCGGTTTGTATCCACTTTTTAGAGTGACGTAACGCTCCACATAGTTGCGGGTGTGAGGTGTGAAAGAACACCGGGTAAGGTTTACCACATCTACCATGTCCCTGAAGATGATATTCACAAACGGCCGCTAAAAATTTAGTGCCAACGCCTATTCCCTGCCATTCGGGAAGTACTACCAATCGGGTGGACCGGTAAGCCTTTGCCGTAAAGAGTGGTGTTACCGCTAAATGACAGACGGGCTCACCACCGACAAAGCCAACGAAATACTCGGCTGCGACCGGCATAGGAAGGTCTAAATAATAATGCCGCTTAAACAACCTTGGGAATACAGTTCCCCTGACTTTATAAATTTGAAGTTCGAGTCTTGGACGTTGCCGAAGGCAGTCACGGTCGTAAAACCGTGCCTCCGCGGTATCATATACCCAGTCAGGTTGTAACCATTCGATTATATCATAGTGGCAGGAAAGAAGCACGATCTGCCCGCCGCCGCGTCTCCACGTCTTCGAGAACGCGGCGGCCCCGACCTTGGCTATCTGTCGGTCAATGACCGATGTAAACTCGTCTACCACGGCGTGCCGCGGTCGCTCGCACGCCAAACGTGCGAGACCCGCCCGGAATTTCTCTCCATTACTCAACACGTGGAACGGCCGGAGCCACGCTGGAACATCGCCGAGGCCAACGGCTGAAAGCATACCCGTCACCGTGTTAAAGTCTCCATCGGGGGCGATACAATCCACAATAGGTTTATTCTTATCCCAGCCGGAATAGAGGTCATAAATAGGTTCTTTGAAAATCTTACTTCCAATACTGGTTTTTCCGCTACCGGATGGACCGACAATCAGTCCGATTTGCCATACCCGGTTTTCGATGGGTAGTTCTACCGTCTTTTCCCAGTCGCAGCCTTTCTCCGCGTTGAAAAGACTTTTTACCCGTGCGGCCCGATAGCTGTTGAAGTCGCTACAATGGTGTTGTACCTCTATTCTCATACGTTCACCACTTTAAGTGTTAGACCTTCTTTCAGGAGACGCTCATAAATCTCCTTTTGCTCTTTTTCATCCGCGCAAATGACGATCACGCCATATTGCGGCTTGTAAGTGTACTTGCCCATACTTGTCTCGTTTTAAGGATTTGGAACAAAGGTAGAACCAAACTATCTAGTGAACGAATTTACGCCTGATCTTGCACTGCACGGCCCATGCAGTCGCTTGATAAATAGCGAATGGTATCGTACACCTTTCGCTCGCTCAAGGCATATTTGTCAGAAAGGACGGCCACGATATAGGTTGTCTTTTCACCCTCCGCCCGCATTCGGGTATAATCATCGAACAAATCGACATACAAACAATCGCTTGTCCTTATTCCGGCGTTAAATAGACGCTGGAGCAATTCCTTATTGAAAGAAAGTATCTCGTATATTGTCATAATCTCCAAAAATTAAAGTATATTTGTATTGCCAATCACATAAAACAAAACGAGACATCGCGACTGAAGGCTTACAGCCCCCGGTCGTGCGGTGTCTCGCATTTGTTTGTTAGTATGTGATTGGCGTCTTTACTAACAGCCGGGGGCTTTTATTTGCCCGCCCCCCGATAAAGGCGTTAAGGTTGCCTGATAAAATCAACAGCTAAACCATAGCTTCAATCCTTTCATTTCTAGACCTTAATTTACCAATGATAAATTATTGCGCTCTTATTTCTTGGAATCATCCATACCGCTAAGTGTTGTCGCTGATATCGATTATGAGATCGCCATGATTTGCACTCCAAACGTATTGCTAGACTTTGTATATGTCAGTATCATCATTCCACCCAATCCTTCCCATAACGCATAGCCAAAACCAGTAAAAGAGATTGATAAGTCGCCGTTAGCATCTTCCGAAAATATATTTACGGATAAGTCCGTTCTATAATTAATATTATCAGATTTCCCATTGATAAAGAAAACATTCCCATCTTTAGCGGCTTGGATGATTTCTTTTAGGCCGGCTTCTCCTCCCACGGCCGTTCCGATGTCATCGGATGCCGAACTACCTGTAAGTGAATAAAGGCTTAGACTTAGCCTGTATCCTCTTTTATAACTAACGTTACATTCTGCCACTGGCGTTAATCTTATTGTTTTTGAGATGCCCCCATCCCCCGCCATAGATTTTGGCATATCAAATACAAGGAAAGGATAATTCAATATAACCAGACTTGCCGAGACCGGGATCGAGTAATTGCCAGTCGGTTCGTTCTTTGATATATATATTTTTTTTCTTGCCTTGATAGCGTCTTTTATCCTAGCTTCCTCGTCACTTCCTCCGGCGGCGGCATGTATCTCACTGCTGGGGGTTCCCGCTTTCAGATCCAACAAGGCGACAGGTAGATAATAGGTATCATCCCCGCTCTCCTGGATCTCGCAAGAGTATATCCAGGCATTCCCGTTATTTGTCCCGTTTATCTTGATGGTCTTGAGCTTGCCGGACACCACGTATGTCAAGGACAATGAACATTTTGAATCTTCATACGAGGCATCAACAAAGCATTTGTAATTGCCTATGTATATATCCATGACATCCGCCGCATACTCCATCGAGGGTAAATTTGAGTACATGGCCGCCATACCAGCGATTAAAAACGCATCAGAGACCCCATCTAAAGAAAACAAGGATATGATATCCTCGCTGGAGGAGGTCTCAGACAGGTTGGTAATGTTCACGGGAAGTGAAATCCCATCCTTGAGACCATTCAATTTAGAATAATCAGCCTTGCTCATCAACCCATCCTTATCGTTGCTAGCATTGGCTATCTCGGAGAACGAGCCATCCGTTACGCCGTTGGCGGATGGGGTGAACGCGTATTTTTTTCCTGTCACCAAGGCGGCGGCGTTAGATACGCTCACGTTCCCGCTTCCCCCGCCCGATCCTCCGGATATGGTTATGTTACCGCTACCTATCAATGATTGCCCGTTAATCGTCTTAAGGTCCGTATCCTTCACGAACTTGCTATCATTGGTTAGCTGGCTCGTCTTGGATGGGATCGTCGTGTTGGATGGTAACGCCCCGACCTCGCTCGCCGTATAGGTGGGCTTGGTCGTGGAATTTACCCAACCCGGCTTATTGAGGACATTGCTCCAATCCACGGAGTCGGCCACGCCACCTCCCGATCCTCCGGTACCGTCCTTGCCTTTGGGGATACCGAGGTTTATCTTGTATTTAGGATTCCCGTTTGAGTCGGATCCGTTCCGCACGACCTCGGACGTGGCGGACTCCGTGGGTGATAACGTCGTAGTCGTGCCCGTCTCCAACACCGGTGTCTTGCCATCCGCCACGCTATCCGGCATATTGTTAACCTTCTCCAGAAGATCGTTGGTCTTCGTTATCGTATAAATCAAATTAGCCATTTTCTTTCAATACTTTTATTTCCACATCTTCAGAATCTTTGATTATCTCGCCAAGTGAGTCATACAGGTATTCCCTCATGCCCGCCTGACGTACAGTACGTACGACCTCCACGTTACCGCCCCGGGTCGTTTTGATCGTCACCTCTTGCGACCTGTCAACATCATCATTCTCCGTATCGGAGGAGAATGAGGCCTGACCATCGCCGCTTCCCGCAAGGCCCACGACGATATTGCCCTTTCCTGTTATCCAAGGGATTTCCATCACTCCACGGTCCAGTCAGTGTTAGACTCCACGTTCACCGTTACCGGGGTTCCAAGATAGTCCAGTTGGATATCTCCCTCTGTTACCCGCAGGTAAGCGTCACCGGCGGCCAGTGTCAATAAACACACGTCCTGGTGCCCGCCCTCGTCCGTGACGATGACCTGTCTCGTGAGAGGATCGATCTCCGTATTCGCCGGAACCGTGACGGCGATGGAGAAATTATAGACCGACAAGGCCCCGGGATCGCCCGCTATCGCCGTCCCGTTCGTCGTCTGTACGCTATTCGCCGTATAATTATCGGGTAGCGCTATGTCCAGGTCTCCCGTACCGAGGGAGAAGGTCAATTTCCTCGAGTTGCTGATACCCGATATGGTAACCACCTTACCTGTCTTCTCCGATGATGCCGTGTCCGCTATATCCACGTACTCGGGCTTGCCCGCTTGGTTCACCGTCCGTGCCACGTCGGCGCAATTCGCCGCCTTGAACGTCAGGACCGTCGTACGGGCGTTACGCCCGGTATGCTCTGAGCCTGATCTTACGCTTACCTCCTTGTCACCCGATCCTTGGGGCGGGGTGACCACCGCCCATGCCGCTTTTGCCATGTTCTTGTTTTTTTAGTTATTCAATATTCCAATCCGTATTCGAGTGTACCGTGAGGTATGCCGGCGTATCCTCGGCCACCCATACCGGATCCGCGGGGGAGACCAATAGCCATACGCCGTCATCCACGCTACAGACCTTGGATAGCCTCACTCCGATCCGCCCGATCCTCTTGAGCCCGGCGCTCATCGTCTCGATCCTCCGAAGCTCCGCCCGGACGACCTCCAGCCTTATGATATGTCCCCTAAAGCACGCCATTCCTCACTATCTCATCCGTATCGATCCGTATTATCTCAGTCCTTACGCCAGACTCGACATTAGCGTCCGGGATATCCACCCGGACCTGGCACTTTATCCGGCCATGCGTCCCCAAACGGGAGGTGTCAAGGACAAGGATATACGTATCGCCATCTTGACGGATCATCCCGGACTTTGGGATCACCACCGTCTTGTTGCCATAGATGTAAAATACGGCCTCGAACCCCACGTCATCCATCGAGAGGCTCCCTGGAAGGTCAAGGGACAAGGCGAACTTGATCCAGCTTCCGATCACCGATATGTTATCATTTACCATACTCTAAATCTTTATGTCAAAATCATACTCCCTCATGACCGTATCCACCTCGATGGTTATCGTGTCGGTCCCCTGTCTTATAGGGGACTGGCTCCGGAACGTAATCCGTACATCCCGCGAGCGCCAACAGTAATAATACCATCAATACCTTTTCCATATCTATATTTCCTTTAGTGATATTTTTCGTATATAGAAAACATTGTTATTGCTCATGATCGCTAAGGATGTCTTTATCGTCGCATCCTCATTCATGGTAAGATCGAACTCATAGCTCATATAACTGGTCGTGACCTTGATCACTCCAATAGAGGAAATATTTTCCCCAGGACCGTTCGAATATTCATCAACATAACCATAAAACCCTACGGCTACAGTAATTTGAGACTCCGATGACGCGTTCAATACTTTCATTTCCATAGATAACCTGTATATATGACCTTGCTCCAGCTTACTCCCCAGATATCCCCTGTTAAAACACGCATATGCAAATTCTGTCCCGAATCGCAAGGCGGCCACGCCTCCGCTAAGCTCAACATTGACACCTCCATATGTTTTCCAGTACGAGAGGCTGGTCAGACTTGTTCCGGAAAAGATCTCATCGCCGGATACGGAATAACGTTCGAAATAAGCGATCAAGGTCTTATTGCTGTCCCATGTCACGCTATGGCTTTGGGCCTTGCCGTCGCTCCACCGGATGAATCGGTATCCCGGGTTAGCTGTCGCCGATACGGTACGCACTGTTCCGGCCTCGAAGGTTCCACTGCCAGACGTGGTTCCCCCTGATGCTGGGGAAGCCAAAAGCACAACAGTATATTTTGTTGTCTCTATCCTCGTGAAATAGGCTGTCAACGTTTTCCCTAAATCCCAAAGCACCTCATGACTCTGCGATCCGCCATCAGACCATCTGTCAAATCTGTATCCCGAGGCGGGGGATGCCGATACGATTTCTCTCGATCCCTGTTTGACCATATAGGATCCTGCCGCCGGCGAGGTCGTGCCTCCACCTGAGGGGGAGACTCTTATGTATACAGAGATATATTCTTGCGTTTTATCCTTGATGGCCAGAGTCCCGTCTGACCTTGCATAGATGACACCCGATCCTATCTCCTCGGGATCAAGCAATAATGTCTTTCCGCTTTTCAAAGTGTATGTTACCCCCGAGTTCCTGTATGAGGCGGAACGATCCCTGTCGGTCAAGTATAACTCAGAATCTCCCAAGCTTTCGTCTATTACGAGGCGTAAGCGTTCCACGTCTTTATAAAGCCCCCTTAGGTACCCTTTGGTGAGGATCATTTCCAGATTGCCGCCTTTTGTCCTTACGCTCCCGTCCTTCTCTATGTACAGGTTATTATTCACGTTCAAGGTGGAGGTCATGATAGCGTCGGCGAGTAATTTAGATGTAATCACGACGCTAGCCTCGATCAAGCGGGTATTAAACACTCCCGTATTTGGATCTATGATGGTGTTTCCCGTATACGCGGTGCTTACCAGGTCCTCGTAGTCCTTATACCCGAGCTTCTTGGCGAAATCATCCTTAACTTCCTGGCTCATGCCCTGTATCTGCGAGCTGGCATTGTCCTTGGACTCGTTCACCGCCTCTTGCTTGATCTTGTCCTGTATCGCCTTGTTGGCGTTCTCTATCGCTGTCGCCAAAGAGGCATAGGCGTTATTGAATGCCGTGAACTTGCTGTCCACGTTGTTCTTCTCAGCCGTAGTCGTTTTACCGTCCGCTATGGCGGCGTTGATGGCGGCGATCAGGTTTGAGGTAGCCGTGTTGAAGCTATTCTTGGCGGTATACAGGTTTGACTTGGCGATACCGGACAGGAAACCGTTAATGTACAAGGCCGTATACGTGCTGTCCGTCTCTTTTTTCGTCTGGTTTACCGTGTTGATATATTTCTCTATGGATTTCGCCTCCGCCTCAGAGATGATGCCATCGGAGAAAGCCCCGTCCACGTACTTGTTCAGGTCAGAGACGGCACCCTTGGCCTCGTTTACGCCTTCCATGGCGGAGGAAGCGGTGTTGTTCGCCTCGTCCGCCGCCTGCTGTGCCTTGTCGGAACAGCCCTTCAACTTGGACTGGATGGACTCGTTCACCGTCTCTACCGCCGTCTTGAACGTGGATGTCGCCGTGTTGAAGGCGGCGAACTTCTTATCAACGTCCGCCTTCTCCGCCACCGTCGTCTTACCGTCGGCTATGGCGCTGTTGATCGAGTTGGTCAACGCCGTTATTGAGGAAAGTAGGCTAGACCTGGCGTTTGATAGGGATACCTTGGCGGAACCTTCCAGGTAAGGGTTCGAGTATAGCTTATTGAACGTGGACTCCGCCGAGATCTTCTCGTTGTTGACGATATTAATATATTTCTCTATGGATTTTGCCTCCGCCTCGGAGATGATGCCATCGGAGAAAGCCCCGTCCACGTAACCCTTGAGGCTCGTCACGGACCCTTGAACCCCGTTGACCGCTTCCTGAGCGTTGTTGGCGGTGTTCTTAGCGTCCTGTATCGCCTCGTTTACCTCTCCCATATCCGGAGCGTCCGTCAGGTTCTCGAAACCGGTGGAACCCGGCTTGATAAGCATCTTGCCGGTGAACACGTTCTTGTCGGCGTTCGGCGAGATCACCGTCACCTCCTTGTTCAACATGGAGTAGGAATTGATCCCGGAATACAGCTTGAAACAAGGAGCGTCCTCGTCATAGGAGGACAGGTAAACGACATGTTGCCTATTCTTATCCGTCTTGTTTCCTATGGTGACAATCGTATCTCCCGCCTTTGGTTCCGTGCTTCCAGTATCGCAATCCGTGATGGAAAGATCTATGTAATCCTCGCCGACATGGATCACCCTTCGCCAGTAATATTGGTTGCTCACGTTATGGGACACGCCCGTCTTCACGTTGAACTCACGGCACTGCGCCAGGTCGTCAACGGCGAACTCGTTCACGATCTCCTTGTCACCGTCGGATTGCCTGAAATAACACCGGTAAGCCATTTCCCCGCCGTCCATCGGGGCCAATATCTCCTCGCCGGTGGAATCAAATACCTGCATGCCCATACTGTCATATACGATCTCGTACTCCGCCGACACCTTCTCCACACGGATACATTCCATCCCCGCCGGGGAAAGGACGATTCGCCCTCCCACGTGCGAGAGATGCTTGATCTCAAGCGTATCGAAATACGCTTTCAACCGCACGTACAACTCGTCGATCTCCATGTAGGACTTTCCGGTCTTGGCGTTCCGTTTCAAGACGAGACCCGTGCCGAAAGGACCGGCGGCGAAATCCTGCGACTCGATGTTATCCGATATCAAGCCGCCTAGCAGCTTGAGCGGGTAATTGGTTTGGTCCGGTTGGTCCTTGCGCAAGAATGTGGATATCGCTTTTAAGGCCGAGAACACGTTATTGTCCGTCGGGACCGTATCGTCACCGCTCTTGATGATGTTGATCGATCCCCCGGCCTGGCTGATCATCGGGAGGAAGGAGTCCACCTTCCTCTCCAGGGACTCCATGCGGCCGATACTGACATACTCGGATATATCGACTTTCACGTCGTAAGGATCGTTCAGGTTCCGGGTAAAACCGATGATACGGCTATCCCGGTATCCGGAGGAGAAGAACACGGGATTGTATAACCGGACACGTTGCCCGAGCGTGACGGTGACCTCCCGTTTTCTCAAGATGATCGGGTCGCTGTCACCGCTATAAACAGAGCTGTCCACGCTATGCTTGTCCAGATAAGCCTCGGAGGTCTCCTTCAACTCTTTCTCGGCCAAGGCGTAGTACTCGTCCGGCATGCGGATGTTATAGAGGATATACGTGTCGCCGGCTTTCGGGATCATGACCCCGCCCGGTATCTGCCCGTTCTCGTCCGGATATTGGTTGATCAGCTCGAACTCCCCCGTGGACGAGTCATAATTGATCTCGAAATCATAGCCGGACAACTCGCCCGTCTCGAACTTGACGTGCTTGGTCAGCCCGGCGATCTCGTACTCGTTCGGATTAAAGGGGATATCCTTGTCCGTCACGTAATAGATCCGGATTGTCTTGCCTTCGGATTCCCGCTCGATGGAACGCGCGCCGGAGAGCGTACCGACCCGCCGGGGGTAGACCGTATCGAATATCACCTCCCGCTCGACGATCCCGTACCCCGTGTTCTTCTCCAGGTATCTCAAGGGCGAGGGCAGGTGAAGATAATCGGAACCGTACCTTGAGCGATCGATGTTGCGGGTGCTTCCCTTGGCGTAAAGCCGGGTGAAAAAGCTATCGTTCTCCTCCTCCCGCTTGCTCATGTTCAACAGGCCTCCTACGGCTGTCCCGTCGGCGGCGTAGCCCAGTTCCAACAACTCCCCGTGCTCGCATTTGCCCAGATAGATGGTTGTCCCGACGATCCACCACTCTGTCTCGAAAGTCTCGGCGATCCGGTTCAAGGCCGTGAGGCAATCGATCCCGTCATAGGTGATGACCTTGTAGTCGGCGGCGATCACGCTCCCGATCCTCCAGGCCGTGCTTCCCTTGATCCGGTTGATGTTATCCACGACCAGTTGCAAATGCGTCGCCGGACCGTCCGTCAGGGCGAAGTCCGAGTCCATCCCGCCGTCCGTCATGAGGAAGCAGAGCGCCTTCGACAACTCGTTCTCGACACCATGGAACCGGAGGGTATATTCATACTCGACCGTGCTGGCCTGACGGGGACAGGGGACGGACATGAGCGTATAGCGCTCACCCTCGAAGTCCACGTAATCGTTCACGTCGAAGGGTATGGCCTCGCCGGTGGTGAAGGATACGCCCAGCGTATTGTCCCCCATCACGGCCTTCTGTTGCGTGGAACTGTCATCCGGAGAGATGACGGCCCGTAAGCCCCCTGTTTGATCGTATATCCTCAATTCCATTTAAACAACGTTTTAGTACCGTTAAAACTCGGGTTTAGGCTCCCTGAACTTGACGGTCCACATGGCCGCCAGCCTGCCGGTCGTCCGGAGCCGTGTCCTCATCACCATGCCCGGACAGCTCTGGTAATAGAGCCTGTATGTCTTTCCCGTCTCGGTGACACGCACGTTGAGCGTACCGGATCTCAAGACATCGACAAACGCCTTGTACCTCGTCCGGAAATCCAGCTCGCTCTCCGCCACCATGGCGAACCGGAGGGAGACATCGCGTGCCTCGTACCTCGGGAGCGTCACGTCCACCTCCTCGCCATCCCGTTCCCGGTAATCGACGGTGGTGTATTTCTTGACGGGCGGGGGTGTCATCAACGCGGAGAGATTGTCATACGTCCCGCCCCGGTCATTGGCCAGGAACACGCCGTATGTCGCGTAAGCGTCCAGGTTGTTTATATACAGCTTGCCTTCCCTCATGCTATTTTACTTTTAATCCGTTTGTCAATATTTCCAACAGCGTCCGGTCGATCCTGTCCAGCCGCTTGCAATAGGAGGTGTTCCGGGCGATCTCCTCGGAGTACTCAAGCCCCTTGCTGAGAAAGGTCCGCATGTCGAGGACGCACCCCTTGATCTCGCTCACGTTGATCTGTATGGCGGTGAACCTCCCGTTCAGCTCGCTGGCGGTGTCTTGTGTCATCGTGGTGAAAGCGCCCGCTCTGGCCTGTTGGGTGAGGGTGGAGTCTATCTTGTTGCCCGTCACCCTCTCCATGTCCTCCAGTTGCTTGGCCGCGTTCTCGACGATCTTGTCGTATTGCGCTTTCAGGTCTGCGATATCGCTTTCCGTCAATCCCGCCCCGCTCGCCTCGGCGAACGACTCATACCATTTCCGGAGCGGCTCTTCCAAGGCTCTCATCTTGATTCCCTGCAAGACGGCGTTATTCAACATCTCTTGGAAATCGTCGGCGAAATCCTTCGCTGATCGCTTCCCCCCGGCGAAGCCCTGTATGATACTGTCCGCGATGCTGTCGGTCGTGGTGCCGGTTAGGACCTCCCGCATCGACTCCTCCTGGTCATCCAGCATTTGGTCGATATCGACACCTTCCTCTCTCAATGCCCGGAGCTGCTCGAATAATCTCGCCACCTTCTCCTCCAGCCTGCCCTCGGTATAGAGCTTCTCTATATCCTCGTAGCTCTTGCCCGCGAGGCTGGAATACTCGTTCCACGTCTTCGCCTTCCGGAACCACGTGCCGTGGCGGTAGCCTACGCCGCTGATATATTGCTCCCCTTGGATCTGTCGCAGCAACCGGTCGTACTCGCTCCCGGAGGCTTGTCGCTGTTTTTCCAGTTCCTCCGTGATCCGTTTGTTGTAAGCCAAGGTCGTCTCGCCGATCTGCCGCTGGGTACGGAGGCGTTCCCTTAACAGCCGTTGGTACTCCATCTCGCCCTGGATCGCCTCGTCGTAGAACTTTTGTTGCTCTTCCCGGGCCTCACGGTTCATCTCCTTTACTCTCTTACCCATGGAGAATATGGAGCCGACGCTTGACACGACACTCGCCATGCCGCCAAGAAAGTCTCCTTGGGCGAATCGTGAGGCGGCCGTGACGAAACCTCCCAAGGCGGTGGTCAGCTCCACCACTTGACTGGCGGCGTAACCCGCCTCATCCCCGAAGATGTCACCGATCCCCCCGGCTATGGTGTTCAGGTCGTTGTTGATCTTTTGGACGGAGGAGTCGATCCCCTCAAGGGCCCCGGCCATACCGTCGCCATCCCCCTCCCTCATCGCCTTCAGCAGCTTCTTCCAGTCATCGCCGATCGATTTAAACGGCGAGCGGGTACGGATCGCCTCCTCCAGCCGGGTGATGGCATCCTGGTACTCCTTTACGTTCTTGGGATCCCACGCCGACGTGTTGACCTCCCGGGCTTGCTTGAGCAATCCTTCCAGCGAGGGGAGGGCCATCTTATCGAGATCCCCGAAGATCTTGTCCCACATGTCCGTATCCTTCAGCTCATCGAGAGATAGGCTTGACAGGGCTTTTTTCTTGCCTTTCACGGCCTCGCCGATGGCGGCGTTGATGGCCTCCTTGTTCTTCTCGGTGCGTTGGCTGGTCAGGTAGGCGATATCCTCGTTATATTTTCGCTCGATCTCCAGACGCTTGGTCGCGTAGTCCTGGTATTGTCTCAATGTCTTCTCAAGCAGATCGGCCTCCGCCTTGTCCCGGGTCGAGTCCGCCATCCCGGTAGCGTCGGACAGTTCCTTGGCCTGCGTGCCGGGTAGCTGGGAGACGGAGGTCGTGGAGGGCTTGAACGTGAGCCCCTTCTTCTTCCAGTTCGGGTTCTCGTTCTCCCACAGGGCTTGCTCTATCTTCTGCCGGGCGAGAATATATTCACGGCCTTTCTTCCCGATCTCGTTTATCTTTCTGTCATAGTCCAAGGCGATTTGGGCCAGCTCCTTATCGGAGCCCTCTTTCATGAGGTTGATCTTTTGCTGGCGAAGCTCCAGCTCGGCATCCTTCTCCCTTTGTTCCAGGACGGCCTTCTGACGTTCGATCTCCAGCTCACGCGTGGCGGTCTCGGCCTTGATCACGTTCGCCGCCTCCTTGGCCCGTTGCTCCTTGGTCTGTTGTTTATCCGCGGCGGATTGTCTCTTCTCATACGAGTCGTACGCCTTCAAGGCCTCCGTCGCCTTGTCGATATCCGCCTTGGCCGTCTTGTAGGCGGTGACGATAGCCGGCTCGATGCCGGCGGTCTTCCCGGAATCAAGTAATTTCTTTTGTTCCGCGTCGATGGATTCCAGCACGGAAGTGGCTTGTTTTTTGATATCCTCCCAATAGGCCTTGTTCTCGATTATATCTCTCTCGGCGGCCTCCTTGTTGAAAAACGGGGAGAATTGTTTTTGTATATCGGAGATCTCCTTCTCTGATTCATACACGCTCCTCACGTAATCCTCCAGCTCCTCGTAAAAGGAGCCTCCGAGCTTCTTCCCCCCGAGCTCGCTCCGGATCTTGGCGGATATCCCTTGCCATGCCTCTTCCCATGTCTTGCCCGCAGCCCGGAAATCCTCCGTAAGGCCGGGGATGATATCCATGATCCCCCCGGATTTGGACTCACCCAGGTTCCTGGTAGCGATCTCGCGCATTTCCGTCAACGCCTCGGATTGCGTCTTTATGGCTTTCTCCAACGTCTTGTCGATAGCGCCGCTTTGGGCTTTCAGGGCGGCGTTCTCCATGAGTTGCTTATTGACCAGCCGGTAAGCCTCACGGATCTCATTCAGTGAGCTCTTCTCCGATAGCAGGTTCGGAAGATACTTGCCGTACGCCGTGTTGATCTCGTTGATGGCTTTCCGGTGACCCTCCGTCCCGGCCGTGCTCTTCTCCAACGCGGAGAACAGAGTCCTCAGGTGTTGCCGCTCCGTCGCCAGTATGGAGTTGAAATCGGTCATGCTCTCGTTCAACCTCTTCTGGGCTTGGTCGGCCCCGAGAAGCCCCTGTATCCAGTTGACGATGTCCTTCCCGTACACGGACAGCAACGTGATCCCCACCACCAGCGCCGTCTGCCAGCTCACGATGGAGGTGAGCACCTGTTTCCATACCGGGATGGCCGTCTGTCCGGATTTTTTCAGCAGGTCATACTCGACCCGCGCGGTCCGGATATTATCGGCCAAGACGGGAAGGTTGTTGGAGATGGCCAAGAAGAACATGTTAGCCCCCATGGTGAGCGATGGCAACTCCCGGGCCACCTGTTGCACCGACATCGACAGGCCGTTGAACCCGGTACCGGCGGAGCGGCTGTAGGCGGACAGGCGGGATTGCGCCGTCTGGATCTCCTTGTCGAGGTCGCCGATTTGTCTCAGGATGCCCTGTCCGGCGTTTCCCTCACGGTCGGCCTTGGATAGGTTATAGTAAGCCGAGGTCAGCTCCTGCAGGCGTTTCTGGAGGGCCATGACGGAATCGACGGCCCTCGATTCCGTCTGTATCCGCTCGTTCAGCGTGCGCATGCCACCGCTGATCGCCTCGCGCAAGCTGTTCTCCCGCACCGCTAGCGCCGCCTTCATCCGCGTATATTGCCGGGTGGTGACGGTGCCGGCCTCCAGCCCGTCATCCAGCGATCCCTGCACGACGGCGAGGTCACGCAGGGCGTTGATGCTCTCCTGTACGGTGACGGCCAGTTTCCGGTTCTCGGCGCTCATGGCGCCGTAGGCCGCGCCGCTGTCGGCGATCAAACGCTGGTAGGTTTTCGCCGACTCGTCGCGCAGGCCCTTGATGCCGAGAGTCACCTTCTCGACCTCATCCTCCAAGTTCCCCCGGAACTCGAATGTTATGTATACGGGATCGTTCGCCATTTTATCTCAGTCCTAAGAATTCCAGTTCCTCCTCCTCGGTTTGGATAACGTTTTCCTCCCCGGATCTCTTTCTCATACGTCCTTGGTCGTTGATCATCATCAAGATGACACACCAAGGGATCTTGTTCATCACCTCGTCGTACGTGAACGCCCCGGTGGAGATCAGCGCGTGGATTTGTCCGAACGGGCTATGGGGAGGCTCGTAAGCCTCCTTTAACTCCCTTT
>NZ_FR885303.1:0-27805 GCF_000436315.1 Parabacteroides sp. CAG:2
AGAAGTAAAAAAGGTGATTCATTGCGTTTGGAGAAGGTCGGAAGTGATTCCGGCCTTTTTCTGTTGGTGCCAATAGGGGTTTTTTATTGTTTCATGTCTTATTCATATATATCGTTCGATTATTTTATCAAAATAAAAAGTATATGAAAAGAGTTGTAGTATTTGCGATGGTGTTAATGCTGGGTGTAGTATCGGTACAAGCCCAGTGGTCGGTAGTTCCGGAAGCGGGTATGACAGTGATGAAGGCGGGTCCAATGGTTGATTGGAAACCGAGTTGGAAGATTGGGGTAGGAGTGGAATATCAGTTGAAGCCGGAATTTCTTTCTCTGAAGTCCGGTCTGTATTATACGCAAAGGGGATATAGTAATGACCAATTCCCCGGATATGGATATGGGCATTATTGGTGGACTGTGCCGGGACCTACTTATGATCCGTATGGATATGCGTATGATTACTCAAATAAGGTGACACGAAATTTCTTGCAATTACCGATTATGGCTAATTTATCGTTCAAATTAGCTGAGGATATTCGTTTGAATGTCGGAGTAGGCCCTTATATAGCCGTAAGCGTATTGGATAAAGGAATGTTCGGGGGATGGTCTGTCGCTTCGGAAGAATCCGCTAAGTTTTATACCCATGATCCCTGTGAAGGGCTTCGTGCTTTTGATTGGGGTATAAGTTCCACTGTAGGTGTGGAAATAAAACAATGCTTTATCAATTTTGGCTATGATGTATCGTTAGGTAAAGAGTATAAGGGAGGATCTATCGAGGCGAATTACCATACCTTGGCTCTTACCGCAGGATATAAGTTTAAATTGGGTAAATAGAAACCTAAGTTCTATCGCATGTCTTCCTGTTGATCGTTTAAATATAGATTCTATCTATATGTATATAGGAATTATCTGTTTGACAGCTGTTTATATTTACCATATCTTTGCAGTATAAGAAAACGGAAAGTATAACAATTAAAAAAATAGCAGTATGAAAACATTAGATTATCTTCATTTAGACGCATCAGCGGTAAGTAACGTAGTAGCAAGCTTGAAACAATTATTGGCGGACTACCAAGTATTTTATACGAACCTTCGTGGTTTCCACTGGAATATCAAGGGACACGGTTTCTTCGTTCTTCACGGTAAATTCGAGGATATGTACAACAACGCTGCCGAGAAGGTTGACGAGTTGGCGGAACGTATCCTGATGTTGGGAGGCGAGCCGGAGAACAAGTTCAGCGAGTATTTGAAAGTAGCCCGTGTAAAAGAGGTATCAGGCGTATCCTGTGGTGACGAGGCATTGAAACATATTCTCGATACCTATGGCCTGCTGATTGGTGAGGAGCGTAAACTTCTTTCCTTGGCATCGGAGGCGGGCGATGAGGCTACGGTAGCGTTGATGAGTGACTATCTGAAGGAACAAGAAAAATTGGTTTGGATGTTGGTAGCATATTCAACTTGCGATTGCAAGAAGTAAAAAGGTTATTCATTGAGTTTGGAGAAGGCCGGAAGAGATTCCGGCTTTTTTTACTGGAACCATTTCCTCATAATTCCATATAATTTGTCTATCTCGATCGGTTTTGCGATATGTTCGTTCATGCCGGCTTCCAGACTTAGCCGTACATCTTCGGCGAAAGCATTGGCAGACATGGCTATAATGGGCATATCTTTGATATCTTGACGGTCGAGATGACGAATTTGCCTTGTCGCTTCGAGTCCATCCATTACAGGCATCTGTATATCCATGATTATAAAATCGTAATAACCTTCGGGTGAAGCGGCGACTTTATCAACGGCTTCTTGTCCGTCGCAAGCTGTCTCGACTTCTGCATGGGTTTCTTGCAGCAATTCATACGCTATCTCGCGGTTTAGATCATTGTCTTCCACGACCAGTATCCGTTTGCCGGGAAAAGATATGATATGAGTCGGTGTGATAAGGACTTGCTCGTCTTCCTTTTTGTCTGAGGCAAATTTTTTCATTAAATGGAATAGCTTGGATTTCATGATAGGCTTGCTTATGAAGCCGTTGACGCCAGCTTTTACTGCCTCAAATTCGTAACCGGAATAATCGTATGCTGATATGATGATGATCGGAGTATCTGGTTCCACGTATTCCCTTATTTTTATGGTGGTTTCGATGCCGTTCATGCCGGGCATCATTAAATCTATGATAATAGCAAAGTAAGTGTCTCCGTCGATTACTTTTTGTACGGCCTTTTCACCGGAAAGAACCCATTCCGGTTTCATCCCTAATTCTTGGAGGTTTTCATAAGCGATCTCGCAGGATACCTCATCGTCATCTACTACCAGTACTGGTAGGTCTACCAATATATTATTGTCGTATTCATTCGTACTTCCCAGTTTGACATGAAACCTCATGGTGAATTTGGAGCCTTTTCCATATTCACTTTCCACAAGAATGTCTCCGTTCATTATCTGGGCGATATGGCGGCTGATAGCCATGCCGAGACCAGTCCCTTGGATATTGCGAATGGCCTTGTCATCCGACCGCTCGAAAGGTTCGAATACTTTTTCCAGAAATTCTGGTTTCATTCCTATACCGTTATCCGTTACGGTTATTTCAAACTGGCCGTAACCGTTATAGACAGAAGGTTTCTCTTCTACCGTTAGTTGTATTTGCCCGTCTTCCGGAGTATATTTGATCGCATTTGTAAGCATGTTCAACAATGCTTGCTGTATACGTTGCACGTCACCTATAAGGCATTCGTGTTTTATCTTGGTGACATGTATCTGAAACTTTTGCTTTTTCGCTTCAAAGGCCGGTTGCACCATGACGAATAAACTCTCTAATAGCTCGTTGATCTTGAATGCCTCTTCTGTCAGCATGATCTTATCACTTTCCAGTTTAGACATATCCAGTACCTCATTGATCAGATTTAATAAGAGTTTGGAGGAAATGGTTATTTTCTTTAAGCAATCAGCTATACGCATCTGGTCATCCATGTGCAGGCCAGCTATCGCTGTCATACCGACGATGGCGTTGATAGGAGTGCGGATGTCATGGCTCATCCGGGATAGGAAATCAGTTTTGGCACGGTTGGCGGCATTAGCGCTCTGTAAAGCTTCCTGCAACAGTTTTTTTTGTTTTCTTTCTTCTTTGATTTCCGTTATATCAGTTCGAGTCATTAACCATATGTTCTTTTCCCTGTCGTAATAGCTGAATCGCATTTTCTTTTCCCGGTTTACGCCATTCTCTATCATGGTGCCATATACGATATATTCTCCATGTTTCCGTAGTATCGGTTCTATATGAGCGATCTGTAGTTTCTCAGTCATTTCTTCGTGAAGCTCAGGTGCCATATATTGCCGGTTATATGAGGCGACTACTCCATCATAGTCATAGCTGGCGATAGGAGGGGGACTATAGCTCTCCGAGCCGGAGGTATACATGACATAGCTATTTTTCGAAGCTTCAATATAGATTACGTAATCATATTCTGATCTTACGGCGGTTTCTATAATTTGCGCTTTTCTGAAATCGTTGATATTACGGCTAGATAAAAGGATTCTATCAGGGATACCTTCGTTGTTAACAAGAATATCGATAAAAGTTTCGTGCCATTCAAAACCGAAGTGATCGTTGCAGAAACGTAAGTCAAATGTTTTATGAAAACATCCTTCGGCTATCATTCTAAAGAAAGCTTCAAGCGAAACCGTTTCATCCCATAAACTACGGTCTGGAGAATAGATGTCGTTTCTTAGAATGTTGGCAAGGCTGGTATAATCTTGTTTTGTATTAATTAATTCCGGATTCATTGAATATTTAAGTATATCGACGCTTCCGTCTTCCAAATAGATAGTCCAGATCGTATCCATGAGATATTGATAATTAGCTAATAGCTCGTTTTTATTTAACTTTTCTTTTTTGCTTTCGCTTGTCATGTTTGTATTCTTGCTCGTTTATGAATGCACTTATATCCTTGTGCTTTCAAGGATATTCCGCGAAAGTAGGTAAATAATATGTATATAAGAGATAAAATCATTGTAAATCAAAAAGAATTGATCATTTTCCTTTAAGGATTTATATGCTCTGCAACATACTTAACACCTTTTTACATATTTCGTGTCTTGTTTAAATTCATCACTGCTATATTTGGTTCAAATCTGAAATGCAATTTCAAATATGGAAAACACGCTGCCAAATATGGAAAAAGTGGATGAGAGCTACAAAGTGCCTAATTTAGAGAAGGGCATAGCGGTTCTTGAGTACCTTTCCTTGCGGTCGGCGGGAGAAACATTGCAAGATATTAAGTCGGCGCTCGATATATCTCAGACTACGGCTTACCGTATTTTGAATACATTGGTGCGGCTGGAATATCTTAATTTTAGTGAAGACACGAAACGCTATAAACTTTCCCGAAAATTATTGACCCTTGGTTTCAGATCCTTGAATGAACACAATCTCTTAGAGACCGTCTTGCCACATTTGCGTGATTTACGTGATCAAGTGAAAGAGACCGCTTGCTTTGGTGTCTTGGGAGATGAGAAAGGGATTTTTATCGAACAAGCGCAAGGACATCATACGTTCCGCTTCGTCCTGTCGCCGGGAAAGCCGTTTGAGTTGCATTGTTCGGCTCCCGGAAAGGCGATTATGGCTTATTTGCCGAAGACGGTGCGAGATCGTTACCTGTCCTACATGACGTTTACACGGTATAATTCCCGGACGATCACTTCTCGTGAGGCCTATCTGGAGGAATTGGAGAAGGTTGGTAAGCTGGGATATGCCATGGATAATGAGGAGGAGCTGAGCGGCGTGATCTGCGTAGGCGCCCCGATCTTTAATTATACGGGATATCCTTGTGGAGCGATTTGGATCTCCGGCCCGAAAGACCGCTTATCGAAAGAGGTGGTGAAAAATACGGTGAAGGCGATCAAGGAGGTTGCCGGGGTAATCTCGAACGAACTAGGATTTAGAAAATAAGGAATACAAAATATACCATGAACACACGAAAATACTTGATAAAAAACTCATTGGTGGCTTGTCTTGTCGGCTGTTGCGTTTCTCTCGCTTCAGCCGGCAACCCACCTTTCTTTACTACGGATGCCGTATTGAACGCAAAGGGGGAGCTATTAATGACACAGAAAGGAACGAGACATCTGGATATTTTTTCAGCGGACGGTAAGAGCTTACTTCATTCGTTTCCGTTTGATGAGATCCCGACCGGGTTGCTTCCGGATGGGGATAAGGTGTATGTGACGACCTTCGAGAAGACCGGCCGTTTACAAGTGCTTTCCTTGGAATCGGGTAGGGTGGAAGCGGCTATACCGACGGGATCGGGAGCCTGTCATCCGATGTTCGGGCCGGATAAGAAACATATATATGTATGTAATCAGTTCGATAATTCGGTGGTCGAGATAGATCCGGTGATGCGTAAGGTAGTCCGGAGCGTGAAAGTGTTGCGTGAGCCTAAATCGGCGGTATTCAGCAAGGATGGCAAGTATATGTTTGTTACGAATTTCCTGCCCGCACAACGGGCGGACGTGGATGTGGTGGCCGCTTGCGTATCAGTAATCGAGATGGAGGGGTTTACGAAAGTGAAAGATATCCAATTGGCGAATGGTAGCAATGCCTTACGGGGGATGTGTATCACGCCGGACGGGAAATATATATACGTGTCTCATAACTTGGGACGATTCACGGTGCCTACTTCCCAACTTCAACAAGGTTGGATGAACACGAGCGCTTTCAGCGTGATCGATGTGGCGAAGCAGGAATTCGTTGGGGCGGTATTGGTGGACGAGCCGGATCGTGGCGCTGCCGGTATCTGGAGTATCGCTTGCGATGACAAGCATATCTTTATCACGCATAGCGGAACGCATGAGGTGAGCGTGATCGATCATCCGGCGATGTTGGCGAAGTTTGAGTCTTATAAGGATAAGAGCCGTCTGGATTACGACTTGAATTTCTTGTATGGACTTCGTGAGCGAGTTACCTTACAAGGAAACGGTCCCCGAAATTTTATATTTTCGGGAGATAAGTTGATAATCCCTACTTATTTCGCCGATATCTTGAATACCGTCGATATAAATACATTGGAGGTGACGGCTACCGACATGAATCCGGGGCGTACGGAAACGCCGGAGAACAAGGGCGAGAAATACTTTAACGACGCAAATCATTGCTATCAAGGCTGGCAGAGTTGTAACGGTTGCCATCCGGGGGATGCCCGTACGGACGGGATGAACTGGGACTTGATGAATGATGGAGTTGGTAACTCGAAGAATTGTAAGAGCATGTTGTATTCGCATGTGACTCCCCCAAGCATGATCTCGGGTGTTCGTGAGAGCGCAGAATATGCGGTACGTGCCGGTTTTAAGTTCATTCAGTTTTTTGAGCCAGAAGAGGAAATGGCGAAATGTGTGGACGCTTATATGAAATCCTTGCGTCCGGTGCCTAGCCCGTATTTAGTAAATGGGGAATTATCGGATAAGGCGAAAGAGGGAAGAAAGGTGTTTGAGAAACTGAAATGTGGCGAGTGTCATAGCGGTCCTTATTATACGGATATGAAGATGCACCGTATCGGCGAGGATATAGAATTTGAGAAAGGGTGGGATACGCCTACTTTGATCGAGGTCTGGCGTACGGCTCCTTATCTGTTTGATGGGCGTGCGGCTACCATGGAAGAGGTGTTCGAGGTCCATAAGCATGGCATCGATAAAAAGGTTTCCAAGAAAGATATCGAGGCGTTAACGGAATATGTAAACTCCCTGTAAAATAAAAGGATATGAATTATTGTGAGAAGATACATTATACGATATTAAGCACCAAGCGGGCCGAGTTCGCCGTTATGGTGGACGATCTATTGTCTCAATTGCCTCAAAACGAGGTGATCATGAGACTGGCCTTTTTCGGTACTCCGGGTACGAATGAGGAATACGTGGCACGCCGGGTTTTGCTGCGGGAGAAGATCCGTCGGTATTATGGGGATTGCGAGCCGGCCTTGAGCTATGTCTCCCAACCGCCATTGAACGCTCCTTTGCTGATGGAGGTACATAGCTATGTGCCCGATGCGCAGGATCGGATTACTTTCCGTCATTATCAAGGTGTTCCTTATGTCTTGTTGGAGAATGCCTCGGGGCGTTTCCTTTTCGCCGGCGGTTTTCAAGGGGATGTACTCCATTTTGGTATCGAGCCTCAGTCGGTGGAAGCTTTCCGGTTATTGGGGGATGTGCTTCGTCGGGAGGGTTTTCCGTTGAATAGCATTATCCGCCAGTGGAATTATATCGAGCGTATAACCGCTTTCGACGGTCAGGATCAGCATTACCAAGCGTTTAATAACGCCCGGTCTGATTTTTATAGTAAAACGGAATGGACGAATGGTTATCCTGCCGCTACGGGTATCGGGGCGAATCTGGGAGGTATCTTGATCGATGTGGATGCCGCCGTATTTACTACGCCGGACGCTTTCGCTACGCCGATCGATAATAAATTGCAGGTGGCTGCCCATGCGTATTCGGAACAAGTACTGGAAGTTGCCCGACAAAAGAAGACGACCCCTAAGTTCGAGCGTGCCAAGAGCATGACTTTTCAGGATCGTAAATTGATTTATATTTCCGGTACAGCCGCTATCCGTGGTGAGGAGAGCTTGACGGGAGTAGGTCTGGAACGTCAGCTACGGATCACGATGGAAAATATAGCGGAACTGATCGCTGACGCTAAATTGGTTAAGTTACGAGTCTACTTGAAGAATAAATCCGACTATAAGGAGGCTGAGCGTTTGATGAATACCTACGGATTAAATATCCCGATCTCTTATATGTGGGCCGACGTTTGCCGGGATGAGTTATTGATCGAGATCGAGGGAATAGCGATACGTTGAAACAAATAGTACTAACAAATATACACAAAAACAAATGAGAAAAGGTTTGAACATGAAAATGGCGGCTATGGGATTGGCGTTGGCATCTATGGTCGCATGTACGGGAAAGACAACAACAGACGCTACTTGTTGCGCCGCTAACGGGGAGGGCAATTGTCCGGAAGGAACTTGCCGCAAAGAATGCACGAACGCATGTAATACTAACAATCAAAAAAATAAAACAATGGCTTATTCAAAGAAGTACACGAACGCCGATTTTTATAAAGACGGCAAGTTTCAACAAGATGTCGCTATGGAAGCGATGAAAGATATGTTTGCTTTCTACGATGTTCCTTTCACGGAGTTGATGGCGAAAGATATGTGGGTGACAGACTTTGGCTTGGGCGATTTCGAAAATGTAGGTATGGGTGGTATTTTCTGGATCAACGATCCGGAGTATAAGTATTTCGCTCACGCTATCTATTTGTTGCCGGGCCAGATGATTCCGGAACATGCTCACGTAAAGACTGACTTCCCGGCTAAACATGAGTCTTGGATGGTAGAGAAGGGTTGGGTATACAACTTCTCTGAGGTAGGTGACGAGACTCCGAACGCACCGGCTATCCCTGCTGGACACGGACCGATCAAGAGCAAGAATTTCGTGGTTCAGAAGGTCGGCGACGTATTACGTCTGAAGAAATTGGAGACATTCCACTTTATGATGGCAGGTCCGGAAGGCGCTATCGTAGATGAGTGGGCATGCTATCACGACAACGCTGGCTTACGTTTCACGAACCAGAAGGCCGCTTTATAAAAACCTATAGGGTTATGCTTCGTAATCCTAAGGGTTGCCGATCGTGATCCTTAGGGTTTCAATAAACAACCTTCTAAATTTAAATTTAATACATGAATAAATACTATATAATGGTATCACTCTTGTTGTCGACCTCTCTTCTTGTTTCGGCAGGTCCGAAGCAAAAGAAGGTGGATAACTGGATTGACGCCTCAGTAAAACAAAAGTCTGAGCTTCGTGCCTCTTTGGTGAAGGCGAACATGCCGATCATGTCGGCTTGGATCAAGGCGAAGCAGAAGGCTGTCCCGATGTCCGCCGATTTGACGGGGCTGGATCAGTTGGTGCTTGTTACGGCCGCCGGACCGGATGGTACGGATTGGGATTGGGGTACATGGGCGAATGCCCGTTTAATCAAGGCGGACGGTAGTTCGGTTTGGTTGGATGAGTTAGATCCTGATTATTGGGTTTCTGGCTCGGGCAGTATCCGCAAGAATACGGATTTATACGGGAATCCTTTGTTGATCGGCGGTAAGAAATACGATCATAGTGTATTATGCCATGCCAATGGCGTGATGGTGTACAATATCAATAAGGAATATGTACGCTTCGAGGCTGAGGTGGGTTTGGCCGATCAGTCGACGGTAGGTAGTGTATTCTTCCGTATCATGAATGTTTTCCCGAAGGAGGAGGCCGCACGTTTGCTAGCCGCTTATCCGAAGGAATTGGGGGCCTTAAACGCTAATATCGATGGGTTGGAGAACTGGTTGACTGCCAGTGACGCTTCCGCCGAGCGTGATATTGTCTTGAATCTGGCTTCTCGTCTGAAAGACGCTGCGTATGTAAAGAACGCTGTTAAGCAGATCGAGACGGAAAAAGATATTGATACTCAGATCCGTGAGTATTTGAAACTTTATGAGAAAACTCAACGTATCTGTAATTTACAGAGCGACTTGAGTTGGTTGAATATGGAGGCGATTCGTTTGGCTTTCAACGATATGAAAAAGTTGAAAGGTTTCGATGCCACTAAGTATCAACCAGTTTTGGATGAGTTGGAACAGCAGGTAAAGAAAGGTTTCGATGGCATTTATAGTGGTGATGAGGCCGCTTTGGTTAATGCCGAGAAAGCGATCGCGAATAAACGTACGATCTTGCTGGCGAACCCGTTCTTGGACGGTGATAAAGTCTTGGCTGCCCGCTTTAAATTAGGTGTAAACGCTCATAAGGCAATGGCTCCGGATTTGGGTACGCAGGGTAATAACTGGAGTAACCAAGAGTCCGCCCGCCGTATGGGCTTCGACGCCGATATCGTGGAGTTGAGTAATTTACGCGGGGAGGATGTACAGGTACGGTCGATCTATAAACCGGAAAACGGTTCCTCTGTCGCCGACTTGCGGATGCATTGGGATGGCGATCGTGCTATGTTTACCCAGACGATGCCCGATAAGCGTTGGAACGTATTCGAGGTGAAATTGGATGGCTCGGGCTTTAAGCAATTAATACATAACGAGGAGCCGGATCTGGAGTTTTATGATGGAACCTACTTACCTGACGGACGTATCATCGCCAACTCGAATATCGGTTATCAAGGCGTGCCTTGTGTAAGCGGTGATGACCCTGTCGGTAATATGGTACTTTATACGCCGGATACGAAGAACTTGCGCCGTCTGACTTTCGATCAAGACGCGAACTGGAACCCGGTAGTGATGAATAACGGTCGTGTGATGTATACCCGTTGGGAGTACACGGACTTGACGCACTATTATTCCCGTATCGTGATGAACATGAATCCGGATGGTACGGAGCAGAAAGCGCTGTATGGTAGCGGATCGATGTTCCCGAACAGTACGTTCGATATTCAGCCGTTGCCGGGCCACGGTTCCGCTTTCGTGGGAATTATCTCCGGTCACCATGGTATTGCCCGTTCCGGTCGTTTGATCGTGTTCGATCCGGCGAAAGCCCGTAAAGGCGCCGCTGGTATGGTACAGGAGATCCCGTATCGTAACCGGCCGATCGTGGAGGAGATTAAGGATGAGTTGGTAAATGGCGTATGGCCGCAGTTTATCAAACCGACTCCGCTGAATGATAAATATTTCTTGGTGGCCGCTAAATTAGATCCACAGGATTTATGGGGTATCTATTTGGTGGACGTATTCGATAACGTGACTTGTTTGCGTAAGGTAGAGGGTGAGGGCTATATCAGTCCGGTTGCCGTACGTAAGACACAGACTCCTCCGGCTATTCCGGACCGTGTGAAATTGAATGACAAAGAGGCTACGGTCTTTATTCAGGATATTTACGAGGGAGAGGGTTTGAGAGGCATTCCCCGGGGTACGGTTAAGTCTCTTCGTCTGCACGCTTATGAGTATGCTTACGTGAAGACTACCTCCGATCATAACTGGCATGGAATCCAGTCCGGTTGGGACATCAAGCGTATGTTGGGTACGGTACCGGTAGAAGAGGATGGCTCCGCTATCTTCAAGATCCCGGCGAATACGCCGATCTCTATCCAGCCGTTAGACAAAGACGGAGTGGCTATCCAGTGGATGCGTAGCTGGTTGACCGGTCAGCCGGGCGAGGTGGTATCTTGTATCGGTTGCCATGAGGACCAGAACCAGATTCCTATCCCGAAACGTGTGATGGCTTCGCAGAAAGCCCCGCATGCGTTGACTCCGCCGGAAGGGGGGACCCGTTCGTTCACGTTCGATCTGGAGATCCAACCGATCTTGGATCGTGCCTGTATCGCTTGCCATAATGGTGAGGGTAAGGCTTTCGACTTGCGTGGGGGCAAGAAGGATAAATTAGGTTATGGCACTTCTTACTTGAATCTGCATCCGTATGTACACCGTCAAGGTGGCGAGGGTGATATGGTGGTTCTTCAACCGTATGAATATCATCCGAACACGAGTGAACTGGTTCGTATGTTGAAGAAAGGGCACTTTAACGTGCAACTGACGGATAAAGAGTGGAAAACCCTTTATAACTGGATTGATTACAACGCTCCGGATAAGGGTTATTTCAACGCAAATGTGCTTTCGAAGGATATCATCCCGTATCAAGGCTTCGACCAGATCAAGCGCCGTAAAGAGTTGACGGATAAGTATGCGAATGGCGCAGGCGTGGATTGGAAGAAAGAGATCTCCGATTATGCCGCTTACTTGAAGGGTAAAGGTGAGATCAAACCGGAGATGCCGGAGAAATTGGCTCCTGTCAAGGAAAAAGAGTTGAAGGTGAAAGGTTGGCCATTCGATGCGGACCGGATCAAGGCTATGTTGGCCGACGAGAAGGAAACCCGTAAGGAGATCGAGTTGGCTCCGGGTATCAAGATGACATTTGTTCGCGTTCCGGCCGGACAATTCGTGATGGGTAGCTATCGTGGGCAATCCGATACTCGTCCGACGGCGAAAGTGAAGATTGACAAAGCTTTCTGGATGGGTGAGTTGGAGGTTACGAACCAGCAATTCAACGTGATTTTCCCGGATCACGACAGCCGTTTCGTGGATCAGCAATGGAAGGATCACGTGGTTCAAGGATATCCCGCTAATAAGCCAGAGCAACCGGTAATCCGTGTAAGTTACAATGATGCGATGGATTATTGTAAGAAGCTGAGTGAGAAAACAGGCTTGAACATCACGCTTCCGACCGAGGCGCAATGGGAATGGGCTTGTCGTGCCGGTAGCGATCAAGATTTCTGGTATGGCGATATGAATGCGGACTTCGGTAAAAAGGATAACCTAGCCGACGTAACCACGCTCCTGCTTGCCGTAAGCGGTATCGACCCGCAACCGATGCCTAAGACTTCTTATTGGTACAAGTACTATACTTACTTACCGAAAGAGGAAGGCGTGGATGATGGCAATTTGGTTCAGGTGGGTGGTAAGCAATATGAAGCGAATCCGTTCGGTTTGTATTGCATGCACGGTAACGTGGCGGAATGGACTCGTTCAGATTACTTGCCTTATCCTTACAACGAGAAATCGAAAGAGGTTTCCGAGTATAAGGTGGTTCGTGGCGGTTCTTATATCGAGCGACCGAAATTCTCGACGGCTTATACCCGTAAAGGATATTATCCGTACCAACGTGTATTCAACGTAGGCTTCCGGGTAATTATTGAGGACTAATAGACAAGGTCTATTTATAGATAGATAACATGGATGCGGCAAATTAATCGCCGATTCTTTCAAAAATGATTAATCTGCGTACATTTGTCGCATCAGTGTTATTAATAAATGAGCAAATGAAAACTCTAGAAAGATTTATCTCTTCTTCTGTGACGACTATCGTCCTTCTATTGATCTACGCCTTTGGCTTGGCTATCGCTACTTTTATTGAGAAGTATCATGGTACTGCCGCCGCTAAAGCGATGATTTACTATTCTCCTGTATTTTTCTTACTCCAATTCTTATTGGTAGCCAATTTCGTGGCTATCGTTATCAAGCACCAGTTACTTAAGCGGCGTAGATGGGGATTGATGGTCACCCATGCCGCCTTTATTGTCATCCTTCTGGGTGCCCTTATTTCCCACCTTTTCGGCGAGGAAGGAATCCTTCACCTGCGTGAGGGAGAGGCTAGCGATCGTATCATGATCCGTACCTCGGACCAGACTCTCTATCATACGCTTCCTTTTAGCGTAGAACTCGTGAAATTTACCTTAACCCGCTATCCCGGCTCTGCCAGTCCCTCTGCTTATGAGAGTGAGTTGCTGGTACATGTAGATGGACAGACTCGCCATGCCCGGGTATATATGAATAATGTATTAGACGTGAAAGGCTATCGCTTCTTCCAAGCCTCCTATGACCCGGATGAGCAAGGAACGGTACTTTCCGTGAACCGAGATGTGGCCGGAAGGAATATTACGTATACCGGCTACGTGATTTTAGTGATCGGCTTTATACTTTGCTTGGTAGGTAAAAACTCCCGTTTCATGAAATTAAGCCGACAGTTGAAAGATTTAAGATCGGGCGCTCGTAAAACGACCCTGTTAGTAGCGATTCTTCTTTCCGTAGGGGGCTTGCGGGCGCAAGGTGCAGCCGCTCCCGAGATGAAGGAGGCCATACAGAAATATGCGATAAGTCCGGAACACGCCGCTAAGTTCGGTGCGTTGCCGATCCAATCGGTAAGCGGACGTATGTTGCCGATCAATACATTTTCTTCCGAGGTACTGCGAAAGTTGCATAAATCGGATCAGTTCGGTTCCTTGAACTCTGATCAGTTCTTGTTGAGTGTCTTGGCTATGCCGGATATGTGGGTCCGGGTGCCGTTTATCGCCTTGTCTAATAGTGAGCTGGCTAATTATTACGACCTTACGGATAAGGATTGCGCCTATATAGAGGTATTCGATAGTAACGGACGCTATAAATTGCAAGAGAAGCTGGAAGAGGCCTACAATAAAATGCCAGCGGAGCGTACCCGCTTCGATAAAGACTTGATCAAGCTGGATGAGCAGGTAAATATCTTCCATCAATTGATCAATTACCAGATGTTAAACCTTTTCCCGAAAGAGGACGACCCGGATCACAAATGGTATGCGCCGGGCGATGATTTATCGGCGTTTTCCGGAAAGGACTCCATGTTCGTTACCCACATTATGGGCTGGTATTTATCGGAGGTACAGGAAGGATTGAAGAGTGGTGATTGGGAGAAAGCGGACGAGGTAATCGGAATGATCCATACGTATCAGCAAGCCAAGAATAAGACGGTAGACATTCGCCCTGAGAAAATACAGGCCGAGATTAAATATAATCAAATGGATGTATTCCGGCAATGTAAGAAAGGGTACTTGATTTTGGGAGGCTTGTTGCTGGTCTTCGCTTTCGTGGCCTTATTCAAGAAGGAAAAATGGGTTACCTATATGACTTGGTTATTGAGTCTGGGCATTTTGGCCGTATTCGTTTTCCATATGTATGGGATGGGAATGCGGTGGTATATCGCAGGTTACGCCCCTTGGAGCAATTCGTACGAGACGATGATTTATGTGGCTTGGGCTACGGTGTTCGCCGGGTTGTTGTTCGTACGCAAGAGTACGCTTACGTTTGCGTTGGCTACTTTATTCGGGGGGATCATCTTGTTCGTGTCCGGCTTGAGTTGGATGGACCCGCAGATCAATCCGCTGGTTCCGGTCTTGAAATCCCCATGGTTGATGTTCCATGTGGCGGTTATCGTGGGAGCTTACGGTTTCTTCGGTATTAGCTGTCTGATCGGCTTGACGAATCTGGTGATGATGAGCGTAAGCGGGGAGAAGAACAGCGTGATGCTCAAAGAACGGGTACGAGAATTGAGTATCGTGAACGAGATGTCACTTTGGATCGGATTGGCCCTGATGACGATCGGTACTTTCTTGGGAGCGGTCTGGGCGAATGAGTCGTGGGGACGTTATTGGGGCTGGGACCCGAAGGAGACGTGGGCATTGATTACGATGGTGATATATGCGATCGTGACGCATCTTCGCTTGATACCGAAATGCAATAACCTGTGGCTGTTTAATTTCACGTCTATCTTGGCCTTCTATTCGGTGTTGATGACCTTCTTCGGCGTGAATTATTTCTTGAGTGGCATGCACTCTTATGGCCAGAATGACAACGTGAACGGGATATTTATTTATCTTTATCTGTCGATCATCCTAGTATTGGGAGCTGGCTTTATATCCTATCGGAAGAGAACGAATTTTAATAATATAATTGTCTAACTATAAATTGAATAGATCATGAGAACATTTAATCACGTAGGAATTGTCACTACGGAAAGTAAAGAAGGGGCGGTTTATAACGAAGGCCTGAGTGTATGGTTGACGGATTACAGCAAGAGTCCGAACCGGATCGAGTTCTTGAAATTCGAGAAAGGCAGCTGCCTACCGGAGTTGGTACAGACCAATGGCCATATCGCTTATACGGTTCCTTGTTTGGAAAAAGAGTTGGAAGGTAAGAAGGTAATATTCGGCCCGGCTGTTTGCGACGAGCACTTGACGATCGCTTTCATCGAGGAAGAAGGTATCGCTATCGAGATCATGGAACTAAAATAATTCGTAAATCAAAATTCATAAATCTAAAGGAGGATAATACCATGTCAGACATCAAGACAAAATTCATAAATGATCCTGAGAATATTACGGCTGAGTTATTGGAAGGCTATGTATTAGCGTATCCGAATCAGGTAAAGTTGGCGGCTGAGAATATCGTCGTACGTGCTAACCCGAAAGGCAATGATAAGGTAGCGATCGTTACCTTAGGCGGTTCCGGTCATGAGCCTGCCTTGAGCGGTTTCGTAGGAGAGGGCATGTTGGATTGCTCCGTCGTGGGTGACGTATTCGCCGCTCCGGGTGCCCAACGTTTGTTTCAGGCACTGCAATTGATGGATCGTGAGGCCGGGATCTTGCTGGTCGTATTGAACCATTCCGGCGACGTGATGAGCGCTAATATGGCTTGCCAGTTGGCTGCTCGTAAGGGTATCAAGGTGAAGAAATTACTTACGCATGATGATATCAGCGCAGGTATAGGGGCGAATGTAGATGATCGCCGTGGCTTGGCCGGTTGTGTTCCTTTGTATAAGATATTAGGTGCCGCCGCCGAGGAAGGGAAGTCTTTAGACGAGTTGATTGAGATGGGTGAACGCTATAATAAGAACGTGGCTACCTTAGCTGTCGCTATGCGTTCTTGTACGCATCCCCAGAACGGAGGTACGATCACGAATCTTCCCGATGGAATCATGGAGATCGGTATGGGCCAGCATGGCGAAGGCGGTGGTGGACAGAAACCGTTGGTATCCGCCGATGATACGGCAGCGGAGATGGTAGACCTACTTTGCCAGCAGTTACAGCCAAAAGCCGGTGATAAGATGTTATTGATCATTAACGGCGTAGGCGCTACTACCCATATGGAATTGAATATCATCTTCCGCAAGGCTTATAAGGAATTAGAGGCTCGTGGCTTGCAGGTGGTGGTAAGCCGTATCCAAGAGATCTTGACCGTACAGGAGCAAGCCGGATTCCAGATGATCATGGCGATCTTGGATGAGGATCATATCGATTATTTGAATAACAAACGTGCGGACGCACCTTATTGGACAACCCTAGGTAAATAAATAATATACATGAAACAACTTACTATCGAGGCCTTCAAGGCCATGTTAGACAATGCGCTGAAACAGATCAAGGCACGTGAGGAGGAATTTTCTAAATTGGATGCCGTAATCGGGGATGGAGATCATGGTACCGCTATCGTTGCCGCTATGACTGCCGTGAATAAAAGCGCTCAGTCTGGAACGGAGTTCAAGCAAATGCTTGGTGATATGGGTATGGACGTGATGATGGAAGTGAGCGGATCGACAAGTACCTTGCTCGGCGCTTTCTTCTTGGGCATGAGCGATCATGCAGAGGGAACCGAGTTGGATGCCGCAGGCGTGAAAGCTATGTTCGCCGGTGGCTTGGCGAATGTGCAACAACAAACCCAAGCGAAACGAGGCGACAAGACGATGATGGATGCCTTGATCCCGGCGGTGGAGGCTATGCAGGCTTGTACGTCGGATGATATCAAGGTGGTCTTGAATGCCGGCGCTAAAGCGGCGCTTGATGGAGCGGAGGCTACGGTACCGATGAAAGCTAACTTTGGCCGTGCCCGTAACTATGGCGAGCGTTCGATTGGTTTCGCTGATAGCGGGGCTACTTCTTGGAGCTGTATGTTCGCTTCTTTTGCTGAGGCGCTATAAAATAATACACAGCGTGAGACGGGGCGTGCCCCGTCTCTATAAAATATAATAATATAACGAATAATAAATATGGCAGATTTAGATGATTTAAGAGAAGGTGCGGACTTCGGTTTAGGCATCAATTGTGAGAACCAGAGTTTCCATGTGAAGGGAGCCGAGAACTTACCTTGGGGTATGAAAGACCGTTTATCCCGTATCTTCAACCCGAAGACAGGCAAGGCGGTTATGCTTGCTTTTGACCATGGTTTCATCATGGGGCCGACTTCCGGTCTGGAGCGTATCGACTTGAATATCGTTCCTTTGATTGAATATGCGGATTGCTTGATGTGTACCCGTGGTATCCTGCAATCTACGATCCCTGCGAATACGACGAAACCGATTTGTCTTCGTTCGGACGCTGGAACGTCTATCCTTACGGATTTGAATGATAATGTATTGATCGATATAGAGGACGCTATCCGTATGAACGTCTCCGCCATGGCGGTTATGTTGGCTATCGGCGACGAGGCGCATGAGGCTAAGACTGTGGCTAACTTATATAAGGCGGTCGATAAGGCTAGCCGTTACAATATCCCGGTAATGGGTGTTACCGCCGTTGGTAAGCAAATGGCTCGAGACGCTCGTTATTTCGGTCTGGCTTCCCGTATCTGTGCGGAGAATGGCGCTAATATCGTGAAGACCTACTATTGTGAGGGCTTCGAGAAGGTAGCCGCCGCTTGCCCGGTTCCCGTGGTAATCGCCGGTGGTAAGAAATTACCGGAGAAAGAGGCGTTGGAATTATGTTATAATGCGATTAACGACGGTGCGGCTGGCGTGGATATGGGACGTAATGTATTCCAGAGTACTTCTCCTGTCGCCATGATCCAGGCGGTTCATGCGGTCGTGCATCAAGGTATCACGCCTAATCAGGGATATGAGTTGTTCCGTGACTTAGCGAAATAAAGAAGAATGAACCAATGTGTCGTTTCGCTAAATGTGTCAATATGCCAATGCGAATACAACACACATGATCTTTTTTTGCAGGGTGGATCCCATGTGTCCATCCTGCTATAATTGGCATATTATCTAATTAGTACATTATTATATACCATGAAAATCTATACTTTTATATTATCCGCATGCCTGCTACTCGTATGTTCCGCATGTCATGAGGCGTCGCATCATCTTTTATTAGGCGGTTCCGGCTGGGACAAGATCGCCATCGTAAACAAGAACACGAAAGAAATTGAATGGGAGCATCCCTTGGAAAAAGGATGGGAATGTAATTCCGTAGCTGTTACTCCCGATCGGAATATCCTTTTTTCCTATTCGAAAGGGGCAAAGCTAATCACCCGGGATCATGAGGAGGTCTGGAATATCTCCGCTCCGGAAGGGTGTGAGATGCAGACAGCCCGTGTACTTTCCAACGGTAATTATTTATTGGCGTGGTGTGGAAACCCGGCTACGATCATGGAAGTGAACGCAAAAGGAGAGATCCTGTCGAAAACAGATTTCGATACCCGAATTGAGCAACCCCATGCACAATTCCGTCAAGTAAACAAGAATAAGCGGGGCAATTATCTAGTGCCCTTGTTCGCTACCTCCGAGATCCGGGAAATATCCCCGTCCGGTCAATTGCTGAAAAGCGTGAAAGTAGACGGTAACCCGTTTAGCGTGGCTGCGTTGGATAACGGTAATTATCTGGTCGCTTGCGGTGATGCCCATTGCTTCATAGAGCTGAATTTCGAGACCGGAGATATCGTTCGCAAGGTGAATGCGAACGATATCGAGGGAGCCCAGCTTTTCTTTGTTGCCCAGTTGCTCCCTAAACGGGACGGTGGTTTGTATATCTGTAACTGGCAAGGCCATGACGGAGAGGCTGCGAAAGGACATTACCCGCAGTTGATCGAGATAAACGGAGCCGGAAAGATGGTCTGGGATTTGAATGATAACGCTACCTTCGGGATGATCTCCTCTATTTGTCCGATCGATTAAAGATATATCCGGATTATTAATTATATTTGTACACCTAAATTCTAAATAAAGCATGGAAGAGAAAAACACGAATGCTACTAAACGTCGAAACCCTGTGACTTGGGTCCCTAGTGTCTATTTTGCTATGGGATTGCCTTTTGTAGTGCTGAACATGGTTACCGTACTCATGTTTAAGGGATTGGATATATCGGATGCCCAGATTGCGTTATGGACCTCGGTTATCATGTTACCTTGGACCTTAAAGCCTTTATGGAGCCCGTTTTTGGAAATGTATCGTACTAAGAAATTCTTTGTCGTATTGACCCAGTTGTTATCCGGTTGCTTATTCGGTTTAGTGGCCTTGGCGTTAAACTTGCCGAGTTTCTTTGCTCTATCTATCGCATTATTAGGTATTATAGCGCTTAGCGGGGCTACGCATGACGTGGCAACGGATGGCGTTTATATGAAAGAGCTCTCGCCGGAGGATCAAGCCAAATATATCGGTTGGCAAGGTGCGTTTTACAATTTGGCGAAGATCGTAGCCACGGGTGGTCTGGTTTATCTGGCGGGTTATATGATGCAATATTTTACCGGGATAGGATTGGAGAAAGAGGCCGTGATATACGCTTGGATGATCGTTATGCTGCTTTGCGGTACGATCATGATCCTGCTTGGTTTTTATCATATGAAGATGTTGCCTTCGGGTGGGAAAGCCGCTACCAGAGAACATTCGTTGAAGGAAAGTATGGCTGAGTTATGGCTGGTCTTCAAGGAGTTCTTCACGAAGAAGTATATCGTGTGGTATATCTGTTTCATCATATTGTATCGTTTTGCCGAGGGTTTCGTGATAAAGATCGTACCTTTGTTCTTGAAAGCTCCGATAGCTGATCAAGGATTAGGACTAACGGAGCAAGAAATTGGTTTGTATTATGGTACGTTTGGGGCGGCGGCGTTCGTGCTGGGTTCTTTGCTTGGTGGATATTATATCTCGGCCAAGGGATTGCGAAAGGTATTGTTTACGCTTTGTTGTTGTTTCAATATACCGTTTTTGGTATACACGTTCTTGGCGTGTTTCCAGCCTGATAATGGTCTCATTATCGCTTCCGCCATCGTATTCGAGTATTTTGGCTATGGATTCGGTTTCGTGGGCTTGATGCTGTTTATGATGCAACAGGTAGCTCCGGGCAAGCATCAGATGGCGCATTATGCGTTCGCTTCAGGTATCATGAACCTTGGCGTAATGCTTCCGGGAATGATGAGCGGTTTCGTGAGCGACTGGCTAGGTTATAAGTATTTCTTTATCGTGACCTTGCTGGCGATGATCCCTTCATTCTTGGTAGCCTATTTCGTACCGTTCACGTATGACGATAAAGGTAATAAGTTAGTACAGTAATATTTTAATAGGATTAGTTATGGATAATTTGAAAATCGTAGGCGCTCCGCTGCCTAATATGCCTTGGGAAGATCGTCCCGAGGGTAGCAAAGAAGTAGTGTGGAGATATTCGAAGAACCCGGTGATTCCTCGTGATATCCTTCCGACATCGAACAGCGTGTTCAACAGTGCTGTTGTCCCTTTCAAAGGTGGTTATGCCGGTGTGTTCCGTTGCGACGATACGAATCGCCGGATGCGTTTGCACGTAGGTTTTAGCGCAGATGCCATTCATTGGAGTATCTCCGAGACAAAACTCGAGTTTGAGTGCGACGACAAGGAGATCGGCGAGTTTGTTTACGCCTACGACCCCCGTGTATGTTTTATCGAGGATCGTTATTATGTGACTTGGTGTAACGGTTATCATGGCCCGACGATCGGCGTGGCTTACACGTTCGATTTCGAGACCTTCCATCAGCTGGAGAACGCTTATCTGCCTTTCAACCGTAATGGCGTGATGTTCCCTCGTAAGATTAACGGAAACTTCGCCATGTTAAGCCGTCCGAGCGACAACGGTCATACTCCGTTCGGCGATATATTCTATAGCGAGTCTCCGGATATGTGTTTCTGGGGTAAACATCGCCACGTGATGTCTCCGGCTGCGTTCGAGGATAGCGCTTGGCAGTGTACGAAGATCGGTGCGGGCCCTATCCCTATCGAGACTTCCGAGGGCTGGTTATTGATTTACCACGGCGTGCTTCGTTCTTGCAACGGGTATGTGTATAGCTTCGGTTCCGCTATCTTGGATTTGGAGCAACCTTGGAAAGTGAAATTCCGTTCTGGACCTTATTTGTTATCCCCGCAAAAGGATTACGAGTGCATGGGAGACGTTCCGAACGTAGTCTTTCCTTGTGCCGCCTTGCATGATCCGGAGACGAAACGTATCGCTATCTATTACGGCTGCGCAGATACGGTAACAGGATTGGCTTTTGGCTATATTGATGAGATTTTGGATTTTACGAAGAAGAATTCAATCATTTAAAAGACTCGAGAAGAACAATATACTTTTGTTGTCGAAACAATATACTTTTACACACGAAAGTATATTGTTTTAGAACAAAAAGTATATTGTTTTTTTTATTAGGTAAAAGAGTAAGAGTTATGACAAAGATACAACAGTTTTTGGCAGATCTGTCCGAGGAGAAGAAATCCTTGTTTGTCCCTGTTTTCGGGAGCATGGAGAAATTTTATACGGTAGTTTACTTGATCGCCCGGAATGAGCACGTCACTGATCAGGAGAAGCCAGATCGTTATGAGGATCGTTTACAGGTGATTCGCCAGATACGTAACCGGGTGGAGAAACTAGTTTCCTCGTATGGCTTGGACGGAGGGGAGATCGTAGCCGATATCGCCAGCGACTATTTTGAGGATTATGTCAATTACAAAGAGCCGGAGCTAGACATTACGAATGATGAGTTTATCGCTATCCTCCAGAAAATATAGGAGATAAATATAATTTTATTGTGTGGTAGTATTGACATTATCCGGTATCACCGTGGCTTTGATGACTCTCCCGAACTTAATTGGTATCTTGCTGTTACATAGGGAAGTGAAAAACTCTGTCAAGGAGTATTGGCGACGGATGAAGGAGAAGTAATGACTGTGAATAACATTTTTTGTGTATAATACGCTTTGTATGTGTTTAATAACGCCTATCTTTGCCAATTACCGGAATTTTAGGTTCTGGGTATTAGTTGAGAAGAGTAATGATTGAGAGTTGGCAAAGTTTTATTGAATGAAGTATTTTACAAAGTTAATACGCTGGATATCTTCACAGGAGCATTTATATTTCTTATTTGCCCTGTTATTTATCATCCCAAACTGTGTGTTCTTTTTTACGGAACCGCTTCCCGTCACGGTCGGTATCGCCTCGTTGCTGATACCTTTGGCCTTTTGGATGGGTGTTTTGTTAGTGGCCCGTAAACCGGGGATCGTGGTTTGGTGCCTGTTGCCGAAGGTTATATTAGATGGGGGGCAGTTGGTGCTTCTGTATCTTTTTGGACAGTCCGTGATAGCGGTTGATATGTATTTGAACCTTACCAGCTCGAACGCTTCCGAGGCTAGTGAGTTATTGGGGAATATCATTCTGGTGATCGGTTGCGTATTCTTTTTCTATACATTACCTACGCTGGTGCTCGCTTGTCGTTCGATACGGCAGAAAGAGAAACTGCGAAATCCTTTCCGGAAGAAATGGGCCAAGATCAGCCTAGGCATGTTTGTCGTGGGTTTGCTCCTTTGCTTCCTGTCTCCTTCGCAAGATCACCGGTTCTCATGGAAGGACGATGTATATCCGGCTAACGCCCTATACAATTTATATTTCGCCATAAATAAGGCGGAGAGGAACAGCAAGTATCATATTACTTCCGCCGACTTTAAGTTCGACGCCACTAAGCCGGAGCAAGCGGAGGGAAAACGGGAGATCTACGTCTTAGTAGTGGGAGAGACCTCCCGTGCTATGGAATGGAGCCTTTACGGATACGAGCGCAAGACGACTCCCCGTATGGAGGCTTTAGACGGATTGGTGCATTTCACGGATGTGGTGACGCAATCGAATAATACGCATAAAAGTGTCCCCATTATCCTGTCCGCTGCCAGCGCCGAGAATTATGGAATCCTTTACGACGAGAAAAGTATCGTAACCGCTTTCAAGGAGGCCGGTTTCCGTACGCTCGTGATCGCCAACCAGAAACTTACGACTTCGATGATCGGCGCTTTTTACCGGGAGGCAGATACCTTTATCGATATGAGCGCATTTAATACGGGTTCTACGCTAACCTCCTTGCACGATGCGGCGATCCTGCCTTATCTAAAGAAGGAACTGGATAAAGAGGACGGTAATCTTTTCGTAGTACTGCATACTTATGGCTCGCATTTTAATTACCATGAACGTTATCCGAAGGAGTTCCGTTTCTATAGGCCGGATAAGGCGGAGGGAATTCGTGCCTCGTATAAAAAGGAGTTACGGAACGCTTATGATAATTCCATCCACTATACAGATTACGTGCTGGGGGAAATCGTGGATATGTTGGCGAAGACAAATGCTCCGGCATCCATGCTTTACTTAAGCGATCATGGAGAGGATATCTTCGATGATTCCAGAGCCCGTTATCTGCATGCGTCTCCGATACCGACCTATTACCAGTTGCATATCCCGTATGTGATCTGGTTCTCGAAGGCTTACCGGGAGTCATATCCCCAGAAATATCTGGAAGCGCAGGCACACGAGACTTATCCGGTTAGCACGAACAGCGTATTCCATACGATGCTTGATATAGCCGGTGTGCGGACTCCGGTGGCCGATTCCACGTTTGCCTTAACGAATCGTGCCTTCAAGGTACGTGACCGTATGTATCTGGGAGACCATGACGACCCGATCCCATTTTGGAAAGTCGGCTTAAAAAAGCAGGATTTTGAGATGATGGATAAATGGGATATCGCTTATGATAGGAATTAGACTGATCTCAACCGTATGAAAGAACAAAGCGGACATATTACTAGCAAGGTGATATTAGGCTATATTTTGCTGATTACCATTGCAGTCTGCTCGGTCGCTTACATTTATAATATCGTAGAGAAAGTGGCCGAGGAGGACGAGCCGGATCATCAGGCACGCCGGAAGGTGTACTTGGTCACCAATACGCTCTCCTTGCTCTATGAAAGCGAGGCGTTGGGGCAGTTGGTAGGCATGCCCCAGAACGAGTTCCGCCACTTCAATCGTACGTTGAATAAGGCCCATAATAACATGGATTCGTTGAGGACCTTGGTGACGGACTCCATGCAACTCCTGAAAATAGATACGATCGACATACTGCTGGAGCGTAAGCGATGGAATACCCGTCGTTTGCTTGAGACTTGGCAGGAAGCGAATACGGAGCGTCTTTATACGGAGAATATCGAGAAAATAATTGCCGTCCGGGATACAATCGTAAACGAGGTGCAGGTACAAGAGCGGGTAGAGGTCAAGCAAGATACGGTGGTAGTTCCCCGTAAGAAGCGGGGATTCTTCAAGCGTTTGGCCGACGTGTTCTCTCCCGGCAAGGAAGATACCAGCATCGTGGTGAACACGACCCGGGAGATCGTTACCGATACGTTGGTGAACGCTTATAATCCGACCGATACGATTGTCAGCGTGCTGAAAAGCATCCAAGACAGTGTGGCTTGGCAACGGCAACAACTGATGGATCAGTTGTTGGAAAGGGCCTCTAACTTACGGTATAACAATAGCGTGATTACCCGGGAGATCAACCAGATGCTCCGTAATATAGAGGAGGAGGAGATGGAGGCGTCGCTGGAAAGGGTCTATAAGAAGCAGGTACTATTAAGGGAGACCTCCCATTTGATCGCCGGAATCGCGATCGTCTCCGTGGTAATCGCCTTTCTGTTCCTCTTCTTTATCTCACGGGATATCTCACGAAGTAAATATTACCGTATGCAACTGGAAAAGGCGAAACAGGTCGCCGAGAGCTTATTGCGAAGCCGTGAGAAGCTGATGTTGACGATCAGCCACGATATACGGGCTCCGCTCTCTTCCATCATCGGATATATCGAGCTTTTGCTACGCCGCCATCCAGACGAGCGTCAGCAATATTATCTGGAGAACATGAAAGGTTCCTCGGATCATATCCTTTCCTTGGTGAACGACCTGTTGGATTTCCAGCGGTTGGAGTCCGGCGAGATGGAGGTGCATAGCGTTCCCTTCCGTGTCCCAGTCTTGTTCGATGAGATCTATACCAGCTTCCAGCCGATAGCGGAGGCGAAAGGCTTACGGTTTGTCTTGAACCTGAAACCGGAGGAGACTGGGCAAGTCTATATGGGCGACCCGATCCGTATCCGGCAGGTCGTAGGAAACCTCTTATCCAACGCTATCAAGTTCACGGAAGCGGGACGAGTCGTTTTGCTTGTCTCCCTCCAAAAACTTTCAATTATCAATTATCAATTATCTATTACCGTCAGCGATTCCGGTCCGGGCATCCCGAAAGAGGAACAAGAGCGGATATTCGGGGAGTTTACCCGCCTTGCCGATACGGAAGAGGCGGAAGGTTTCGGTCTGGGCCTCTCCATCACCCGTAAGCTTCTGTCCTTGATGAACGGTACGCTTGCTTTGGATAGTACCCCGGGAAAAGGCAGTGATTTCACGATCTTGCTACCTCTTCCCTTGGCTGATAACCAATCTTTGCCGGACGTAATGGCGGAGGCTCCGGATGCTGGTGAAGCCGAGGCTTTACCCTTGTTTGAGGGGCAAGATGTCTATTGTCTTCTGGTAGATGACGATCCTCTACAACTGGCCTTGACGGAGGAACTCTTGAAGCAGAGTCACGTGCAGGTGGTAGGTTGTACGAATCCGCATAACGTCCTCGAGCTATTGCGGAACACCGTATTCAACGCCATTATCACCGATATACAGATGCCGACGCTGGATGGCTATCATTTACTGGAGCGGATACGTACGTCCGGTATCCCCGGAACGGATGAGATCCCGGTGATCGCCCTATCTGCCAGTATCGCCAAGGAGCACGAGCATTATCTGGAGGCTGGTTTCACGGGTTTCTTGAACAAGCCGTTTACCGCCGCCCAATTAATCTCCTTGCTGAATGAGTTGCTGACACTCCATCTGGAGGCAAGGAGCGAGTTGAATTTCTCTTCGTTGACCGCTTTTGCCGGAGAGGATCCGGAGGCCTCAGCCTCTATACTGAAAACCTTCTCGGAGGAAACCCGCAAGAGCATCGACTTACTTCGGGATGCGTTAGAGGGAAAAGACCGGGAGGAAGCCTCCCGGATATCTCATAAGTTGATTCCCCTGTTCACGATGCTGGGGGCCAATTCATTGGTACAACACCTGCGGATCTTGGAGAAGAATGATGAGGAACTGACCGATTCCGGCTGGTACCACCTGCTGGGCGAGGTAATCGAGCAAGCGCTTGCTATCGTGAAGGATGCGGAGTCTGCCATCGGGTAATCTTGTGGAATCCGGTGTGGAATAAATACCCATCCGTGGAATGCCTTTCCCCATGCTTTTGAAATAAAATTCTACTTTATAGAAACAAAATTTATCTATTACTTGTTAAAGGATAAGTAGTTAGATATTCATTATCGTGCGTTTCGCTGGCTTTGGCACGATATTCGCTATCTATTTAATGAAATCGCAAGTGGGCGTTTCTACATTTAAACCGTTAAAAACGAAAGTCATGAATTTATTCATGGCGAAAGATTAAGTCCTGAGTATTCAATTTAAGTCTGCAAAAGAAAAAGGCATCCTTTCGAGGATGCTTTTTCTATTTAGTTTCGTTACTTTTGCCACGAAATAATAAAATCTACTGAATCATATCATGGAACACGCACTACAAGCCCGGCCCCGTATCGAGGTGGTCGACGCATTACGAGGATTTGCTGTTATGGCTATTATCCTATTGCATAATATCGAGCATTTTAACTTGTATAATTTTCCGGAGGCTACTACCGATTTTATGAAAGCCTTGGATAAAGGGGTATGGGATACCTTGTTCTTCCTCTTTTCCGGGAAGGCATACGCTATTTTCGCCCTGCTGTTCGGTTTTAGTTTTTTCATCCAGTTTGATAACCAAGCGAGGAAAGGGAAGGACTTCCGGCTTCGTTTCTTCTGGCGGTTGGTGCTCCTATTCTTTATCGGTTGCTTCAACGCATCGTTCTTCCCGGGGGAGATCTTGGTGCTTTATTCGATCTTGGGTATTGTGTTGATACCGGTTTGCAAGTTGAGTAATAAGGTGGTATTGGCGATCGCCGTGGTCTTGATGCTACAGCCTATGGAGTGGGGTAAATTCATGTATGCCCTGATGCATCCGGAATATGTGGCATCCAAGGAACAATGGCTGGTGCACTGTATGCGGATCTTTCCGTATATGGAAGGTACCAGCTTTTGGGAAATGGTCAAGTCCAATCTGTGGGACGGGCAGCTGTATAGCCTTCTCTGGGCTTGGAGCTATGGACGTTTCTTCCAGACATCGGCTCTCTTTATGCTGGGTATGTTGTTGGGGCGCAAGGGATTGTTTGTCGATCCGGAGAAGCACCGGACGTTTTGGACAAGGACCTTTGTTATCGGGGTAGTTTGTTTCATTCCCCTCTATTATCTGTCCCTTTCCCTACC
>NZ_FR885303.1:27832-30026 GCF_000436315.1 Parabacteroides sp. CAG:2
CTACCCGGTTTGCTGGAGCGTACCGAAGAGCTTCGCCCGATGAGCACGATCGTGTCTTCCTTGCGTAATTTCTCGTTCATGTGCGTATTGGTATCCTCCTTTATCTTCTTGTGGCAGTGGAAGGCGCCGCATAAGGTGCTTCACGGGCTTGTGCCTTACGGGAAAATGAGCTTGACGAATTACCTCACGCAATCGATGGTAGGCTCTTTCATCTATTTCGGATACGGTTTATCCCTGTATGACGATCTGGGAACGACCGCCAGCTTCGCCGTAGGAATCCTTCTTTTCATTCTCCAGCTAGGTTTTTGCCACTGGTGGCTGGCCCATCATAAACAAGGTCCTTTCGAGGGAGTATGGCGTAAAGCTACGTGGATGTTTTCTTGATTCGTTTTATTTATTTACCTTTGTGGTTACTATAAATAATCTGAGTGGGTATGTTGTCGATTCTAATCGTTGAAGATGATATAACTTTTTCCTTGATGCTTACCACATGGCTGGGTAAGAAAGGGTTTGTCGTAAGATCCTCGTCCTCTGTCTCCGACGCTAAACGGAGGCTGGGGGAGGAAGCGTTCGATTTGGTTATATCGGATTTACGCCTGCCGGATAGTGACGGGATCGACTTATTGAAATGGCTGAAAAGCACTCATCCTTCCTTACCCCTTATCATGATGACCAGTTATGCGGAGATACAAACGGCGGTTCAGGCGATGAAGCTGGGAGCGGCGGATTATATCGCCAAGCCGCTGAACCCGGATGAGTTGCTGGGAAAGATCAGGGAGCTTGCGCACGTGGAGGAGAAGGCTCCGACGAGAGTCCCGGTTTCTTCGGCCCCGGATCTTTATATCGAGGGGCAGAGCCAAGCGGCCCGCCAGCTTTATGAGCATGTGCGTTTGGTGGCTCCGACGGATATGTCGGTATTGGTGACCGGCGCTAGCGGTACCGGTAAGGAGTACATCGCCCGTCGGATTCACGAGCAAAGTAATCGTAGCAAGGCTCCGTTTGTCGCCGTGGATTGCGGCGCTATCCCCAAGGAATTGGCGGCTTCCGAGTTCTTCGGCCACGTGAAAGGTTCTTTTACGGGGGCGATCGAGAACAAGACCGGGGCGTTCGTGGCGGCCCAAGGCGGTACGATCTTCTTGGATGAGATCGGGAACCTGACGTATGAGGTGCAGGTCCAGCTATTGCGTGCCCTGCAGGAGCGCAAGGTGAAGCCGATCGGGAGCAATCAGGAGATCGCCATCAACGTACGTCTGATATCCGCTACGAACGAGAACTTGCGGCAGGCGATCGAGAAAGGAGATTTCCGTGAGGACCTGTACCATCGTATCAATGAGTTCACGATCCGTATCCCGGACTTGAAAGAGCGAAAAGAGGATTTGCTCTTGTTCGCCAACCACTTCCTCGATCTGGCGAATAGCGAGCTCCAGAAAGATATCATCGGTTTCGACAACGATACCATGCAATTGTTCCAATCCTATTCTTGGCCGGGCAACCTGCGGCAGATGAAGAACGTCATCAAGTACGCTACCTTATTGGCGACCGGCCGATACATCACCCGCAAGGAACTCCCGGAGGAACTGACGGAGAACCTCCTGTCGCACGCCAACATCCAGCTAAAGAACGTGGAGCACGAACGAGACCTTATCCGTAAGGCCCTCCAAGAGTGCGGCAACAATAAGACCCGTGCGGCCCAGTTATTGGGCATCGACCGGAAGACGCTTTACAATAAGCTGAAGATTTATCAGTTGGATTGATAACCCCTTCCTCCCCTTATAACTCAGCGTATTCGCTACGTGCGTCGAAGCAAGGGCAGGCTTTCCGGATGTAGGGGCTTAATTGGTAATGGCCTAGGATCTTAGCCTTCGGATAATCCCTCCTCAATTGGCGGAGCAGGTCCATGAGGGCGCATTTTTGGGCGTAGGTACGGGTGTCGGTGGGTTGGAGGCTCTCGTCCAGCCCCCCCTCGTAGCAGATACCGACGCTTTGGTCGTTCCAGCCGGCGGCGTGCGCCCCGATCTGGTTCAGTGGACGGCAGCGGTGTATCTCGCCGTCGCGGGTGACGTAGAAATGATAGCCGATGTCGGCGAATCCCCGGGCCTTGTGGGAGGCCCTAAGGGCTTCCACCGGGAAATCACGGTCGTAACGAGTGGCGCTGCAATGGATTACAAGGAGGCGCACCTCCCTGTAATTCTGG
>NZ_FR885303.1:30063-32521 GCF_000436315.1 Parabacteroides sp. CAG:2
ACCACGAGGCTACCATACCCCGCAGGCGGTTAAGCCCAACGTTCCCGCCAAGGCGGTGGCTACGGCTATGATTACCTTGATGATAACTCCCCATACAGACTTTTTCTTCTCTTGTTCCATATTATAAATAATGAATGATTAATACCCCGTTTTTTCAATTCCCGATTCCTCAGATCTCATCCGGGCTCTCGCTATCGCTTCCCTTATTCTCGCTTGCCCCATACTCGGTGAGTTCCCTGATTTTCACGTCGAGTTTCAGCGTCGTGGGAGTAAGGTTGCCGGTAGCCCTCGCCCGGAGGCGTACGCCGGTGATGTTGGTGTTGGCGTTGAAATCATCGGCGGTAGGGGCCCCCGTGGTATGCAGGCCTACGGAGAAGATGGCGAGGTCGTCGATCTTTACGTTCTTGCCGTCCAGCAGCAACTCCTTGGTGCAGTTTACCATGTCCTTCAGCATGCCGTGGATGGCGCCTGTGGAGTAAGGGGTGTTGTGGCTGGCCATGTGTGCGGCTAGCCCCTTGATGTCTACGGTCTCGTCGCACACGGCACGTGCGTACCATTTCCCGAAGGCCGTCTGGTTCTTCTCGTTCTTGTTCTGGAATTTCATGAATCTGATCATAACCTATTGTTTTTGATGATGTCACAAAGATACGTCGCTGCCGTATCGAGTTGCGACTTATGGGGAGTTCGAGGGAATAGGGGGAGGTTAAAGGGAATTAAGGCTCACCCAGCGCCTCTACGATGGCCCGTACCATGGCGGGGGAGTAGAGGCGCTCGGTGGGCCGGTAGCCCATGTCGTGGAGGCGATCTGCCAGCCCGGGATAGATCGCTATCCAGTGTTGTAACTTGCGGTGAGCCGCCTTGGGAGTCATGGCGGGCAGGTAGGCTTGCGCCAGTTCCATCCGTCCGTAGGGCCGTATCCTGAATGTTGTTTCCATACCCCTAAGATACGGAATTATTATTGAAATACAAAGGGTTTCGCCGGATATCGCATGCCCTTTTTCCGGGGGGCTAGGCCTATATAACCCTAAGGCTTACGAGTCGTAAACCTTGGGTTTGGGGGGCGTAAACCTTGGGTTTGCGGGGGGGGGACCCGTAAGCCTCGATGGTAGGGTACGATTCGGTACGATTACGGATTTTCCTGAAAAACACAAATCCTTGTATATGAGCGATCAGGCTTCCTTACGGTACGATGGTACGATTGGATCCAAGCGCTCACCGTATAAAAAACAGGTCTGTATAATATTGTTTATCAATCTATTATATCAAAAACCTAAAAATTTTAATAAGATATTGAATCGAATCGTACCATCGTACCCCCGGCCACGCCCCGGGCCGCTTGTCAGTGGGCTTTCAATTTACGCTCGGCCTCGATGAAGGTAGAGGTTTTCTCGATCACCAGATAACCGGTTTGCTTGCCGTTTCCCCTCCTTACGCACCTGAATCCCTGCTTCGTCATCACCTTGCCCAGCTGCCGGAGGCTGAGCGGCCTGCGGATGGCGCCCCATACGGTCAGCTTGGCGCCGATCTCGGCTAGGGTGAGGAAGATGGCGTTGCCGGCCTCTTCCTGCCCGGGCGTGGGCACGGCGAAGTAAACGGGGATCAACTGCCCCTCGTTGGTCTCCTCCATGAAGCCCTCCACGTGCTCCTCGAGGCCCTTTATCTCGTCGAGATCGAACCAATGCCGGAAGCCGTCTTTCGAGAGCTGGTAGGCTTGGGCGTATATCCCGGCGTAGGGGAGAGGATGCTCGAAGGGCGAGTCGATGCTCTCGATCTCGAAAGGGAGCCAGCGGCGGTTGCCCGAGGTATCGGTGAGGAATTGCTCCTTATTGCCGCTGGCGGCGTAGGAGGCGAGGCGTATGCGACGCTCCTTGTTCGTGGCGTAGACGGCCCGTACGATGATGTCGTCCGAGGTGATGAGCGACTTCAGGGTATTCACCTCGCGATCCGGCATGCTGTCGATCTCGTCCATGTTGATCAGCCCGAACTCGCAGAAACGTAGCATCTCATCCTTGTCCAGCCGTCCGGTGGCGCTCTGCTTGCTACGGTAACGGACGAGCTGGGGGGGCATCAGCCGGTCGATCCACGTGGTCTTGTAGATACCTTGCCGCCCGATGAGCACCAGTATCTCATGGTTCGTCACCTCGTCGGCCATCCATGAGGCTACCATGGCCACGAACCATTTCTTGAAGCAGGAGGTCCAGAGGGACTGCTTGGCGGGGTCTTTCACGTGCACCATGCCGCTCGCTTGGGAGATATAGTCCGTATGCCCGTCCCAAGGCGGCAGCTCCTCTATGAACTCGCGCAGCGGGTGTACCTCGTGGATGATGTCGCTGCTCAGCACGGCACGGAAGGTGGGCTGGTTGATGTTCTGGGAGGTCGTCCGGCAACACTCGCAGTAGAGCGAGTTGGTGTCGCGGTCTGTCATATCCTTCCAATTCGCGTTGGGGGAGGATTCCGT
>NZ_FR885304.1:0-5928 GCF_000436315.1 Parabacteroides sp. CAG:2
GGCAACTGGCTGAAAGGGCTGATAGAGGAATACCACCATCCCAACATCAACGCAAGGGGCGGAAACAAGGCAGAAGAATACCTGCTGTCATATCAGATACAAAAATATATCGACGAGACTCCGCTTGCGCACGACAGCATGAAGCACCATCTGGACAATCTCAACAAGGTGCTGCGCTACGAGCGTTTCCGGCACGAGGTCATGCACCAGCGCGGATTCCACCTCTGCATCGACTCCATCACGGCAGATGACATAAGGGACTTCAAGTTCTGGATACAGGAAGAATACAGGTATGTGGATATGTACCCGGCATTCTATCAGAACGAACTGCGCCGCAATGTCGAGCAGAAGCGTTCCGAAAACAGCATGTCGGGCAGTCTCTACCGCATCCGTACCGTCATCAAGTGGTGCATCAAGCGCGGACTGACAAGAAACAATCCGTTTGACCAGTACCAGATTACCCAGCCCATGTATGGTGACCCGTTCTATCTTACTCTTGAAGAGCGGGACAAAGTGTACTATGCCGATTTGAGCGGATTGGGTGCAACCTATCCGGTCTACCGTGACATATTCATGTTCCAGTGCCTTATCGGCTGCCGTGTCAGCGACCTGAACAGGCTGACCAAGGCGAACATCGTTGACGGCTGTGTGGAGTATATCCCGCAAAAGACCAAACTGGAACACGCCAACACGGTACGAGTTCCTTTGAATCAAAAGGCACTGGATATACTGGAACGGTACAAGGATCTGGAAGACGCGCTGCTTCCCCGGTTCTCTCACTTCGGCTACAACAGGAAGATAAAGGAAATCCTCAAGTATGTGGGCATCGACCGTATGGTCAGGGTGCTTGACCCGAAGACACGCGAGGATGTGGCAAAGCCTTTATATGAGGTGGCGACCACCCACACGGCACGGAAAACCTTTATAGGCAACCTTTACAAGCAGGTCAAGGACCCGAACCTGATTGCCTCCATGTCGGGGCATTCGGAAGGAAGCCGGGCTTTCGCCAGATACCGCAAGATTGATGACGAGATGAAGAAGGAGCTGGTAAACCTGTTGGATTGACCGTTTCCCTCATTTCTTATACCCTATTTATATTCAACCCGATAAAGCAGCATGAATATGGACGAGCATAAACTGACATACGAACAGTTTAAGGCAGATATTCTCCAGTGGAAAAACACTCACAGGGAGGAATATTGCCGTTTCGCACGCCTGATGACAAACGGTGACGAAAGGCAGTACCTGGCCATCTGCCGGAGCATATTCAAGCAACTGCCTAAAATCAAAACGGAATGGGAGTTATGCTGGAACGATGACAGTAAGGATGATTTCAACGATATAGACCTGCTGTTCAAGGAGGAATCTGTGCCAAAACAGATTGTGGAGACGTTTCAGAAGCAAAGGGAAAACAATAATTCAAACGATTCGGTACTGGTTTCATTATGGGGCAGGGTAAAATCCTTTTTTAGCGGCAAGTACCGACATATTACCCTTTCGGCACCGCTTGTACTGAGTTGGCTGTATTACGGCAAGAGTTTCGAGGCGATGGTCAGCATGATAGACAAGCAGATGAAGCACCCGAAAGTGGATAATGCCGACAGGCAAAGTTGCTCTTTTGTTGCCAAACAGATTATAGATGTATCCATTAAAAACGGTTTCCGCACCAAAGCCGACTGGGACAGATATTTTTCCATGAACGATGCCATTAGGAAAGGCAATATCGGTGAATGGGCGTTACAGTCCGTCACAGATGAAATGAAGGCTGGCAATGACAATAACGCCTGTACAACAAATTTAGAGGAAACCAATATTGATACAACAACAGCACAACGTACAGCCGGAAAGAAAAAGATACAGGAGCGGCCACTTGCGGAATATCTTGACTGCGAGAACAAGGAGGCTGTAATACAATGCATCCGCAATTTTGTCACTGTCAATACAAATGCCGTCCATCAGGCACTGCCGTTCTATGTATTGAAGGAGTTGCGCCTGGTTGCCGGTATGCATACGGCCAAGGAATACAGCACAGGACTGGCCTTGCAATTCCCGGACTTGCTGACGCTGAAAAGCGAGAGTGCCATACGGCAGGCGGTCGGGTCTCTGAAAACGACAAGGCACGTCATCAAGGACGGCAAAGACCAGTCGGCGCTGCTTATCGAAAGTGACGAGAACCGGGAGTTGTTCCAGACATTAGTGGGGTCAATCAGAAATATTATCGGCACGGATAAAGAAACAGATATGGTAGAATAGAGTAAAATAAAGCCGTTTTATATGGTCATACAGACTTGAATTGTCATGACAATTTAAGACAATCCATTATATATCAATCTGTTTTAATTCATATATACTTTTGCACCGTCAATCCTTTTCCCGAGGATTTGGCGGTGCTTCTCTTTTATAAGCCATCGGAAGCGGAGCATCAGGGAACTTTTGAAGATGGCCGTCAAAAACTTCAAAAGCTGATATTTATGATTACTATTGAAAGTCTGGTCGAGCAGGGGGCGAACGTAAAACTGGAAGTCACTCCCACAGACCTTGAAATGTTTGCGGAATCCATCGTGCAGCGCACCATCATGGCGCAGCAGGAAGAACACAAGGCTGCCATGCAGCGCGAAGCGGAAGAAGGCTGGCTGAATACGAAGCAAGTCCGTGAGCTGTTAAACGTGTGCGAGGGTACGCTCAACCTATGGGCGAAGCGCGGCTATCTTGTCCCGGTCAAGGTCGGCAACAAGAACATATATGCCAAGTCCGATGTGCGCCGTGTGCAGACGGGAGGCAAGTCAGAGAGTGTAACATCCTATTGCAAGAAGAGAAATGGATGACATGAAGAACCCCCGGCTTGAACTGTGCAACCGGATACGCATGGAGGCGGAGCATACCGAAGACACAGGCTTCCCCTTGGCTGTGTTTCCGCAGACCGTACAGTCAATCATACTCGACATGGCCACATATGAGAACTACAAGACGGAGTTTATCGCAACGTCCATGCTGTCGGCCGTGTCCGCAGCATTGGGCGGCACATACCGCATCCGTATCAAGGGTGACTGGCAGAGCAACGGTGCGTTGTACATCATTCTGGTAGGCAGGCCCGGACTGGGCAAGACACCGCCATTGGAGGCGGCATACCGTCCTATACGGAAGCATGACTATGCCCTGTTCAAGGCGTATGCAGCAGAGATGGAAGCATGGAAGGCGGCAGGAGAAAACGGGAGGAAGCCTGTCCTGAAACGTACCATCGTGTCCGACTTCACACCCGAATCGCTAATGCTGACGCACAACAACAATCCGAGAAGCGTGGTCATTCTGGTGGACGAGATAATGGGCATGTTCAACTCCGCCAACCGCTACACGAACGGACAGCTCATAGAACAGCTGCTTACCGCATGGAGTGGCGGAGCTTTGGACGTGACAAGGGTAAACAACGCCATTCCCGTCCACATAAAACATCCGTGCATCAACATCATCGGGGGTACACAGACCAAGCGTGTACATGAACTTCTCAGAAAGGGATTCGAGGAAAACGGACTGCTTGACCGCATCCTGTTCGTTATGCCCAAGTCCCCAGAAATATCAAAGTGGATAAACCGGGACGATGACGGGGAGATGACTTCCTTGGCTGCAACACGGTGGGAGAACATATTGAACAAGGTTCTTGCCTTGGACTATGAAGCCGAAGCGGAAGAAAGGATACCTCATGTGCTGTCTATGGCCAGAGATGCCAAGGAATACTTTTTCTCATGGTGGAACAGGAAAGTGGAGCGTATCAATCAAATAGAGAATGATGCCGAGGTGGACAGCCGAGAGATGAAACATCCTACTCATGTAGCACGGTTGGCTCTGATAATTCAGGTCTTGCGATATGCTTCCGATGAAAGCCATCTGCAATTTGTGGATATGGCATCAGTGAAAGCCGCCATACGTCTGAATGACTACTTCGAGGATTCATATATCCGTCTCCGTTCCTTCGTGGCGAACGACACCTGTGAAGAGCCACCGAAGGTGTTGCTGTCATTGCTACCTGATACTTTTGATACAAAGACGGCCATTGCCATAGGCAAAGAATTGCAGGGTGTCAGCGAGCGTACTGTGATGAACTATCTCAAGGAACTATGCCACAGCCGTCTTCTGCGGAAAGCGAAAGCCGGACATTACGAGAAAGTCATGTATGGATCCGGCAAATACTCCATAAATGAAAATGAGTAATCAACCAAAGACTGCAATGAAATGCCCCCTGTTGCAGCTTGCAGTTTCTTCAGTCTTGCAGTTTCGAGTTATTGAAAACGGAAAAATCCTGCAAAACTGCAAGGACTGCAGACTGCAAATAACCTTTCGGTTTGCAGGAATCAAAAAGAGATAGCTATGAGTGAATACAGATTCCATCTCCAGAAATACAGTCCGGGCAGCAAGACCGTCTGTCCCGGATGCGGCAGGAAAGCCTGTTTTACCCGGTACGTTGACGAGGAAGGGCAGGTTTCGTTTCCCGGCAATGTGGGCAAGTGTGACCACATCAACAGTTGCGGCTACCACTATACACCCAGAGAATATTTTCATGACAACCCTGCTGTCAAGGATACTTTGACCGGACAAGATGGGTATGGCAATGTTACATCAACAGTCATAAAATCAGTAGTAAAATCATCACCTAAATCACAGCCACAGATTCCTTATCTTCCTTATGCTTGGGTGGAGCTGTCCATGCAGAGGTTTGACATCAACCCTTTATACCGATACCTGACCATTGTGGCAGGTAAAGAGAAAACGGAACGGCTGTTCAATCTCTACAAGGTCGGTACATCCAAGATGTGGCACGGTGCGACTGTGTTCTGGCAGATTGATGTCAACGGTAATGTCCGGGCTGGCAAGATTATGGGCTATGATGCAACAACCGGACATCGTATCAAGCAGCCATTCAGTCAGGTCAGCTGGGTACATTCGGTAAGAAAGATACCGGGGTTCCACATGAGACAATGCCTGTTCGGTGAGCATCTGCTGGCTGATACTTCATCTCTGGCAAGAACCGTTGGCATTGTAGAAAGCGAGAAAACAGCACTGATTGCAGCATTGTTCATCCCTGATTTGGTATGGCTCGCCACCGGAGGGATGCACGGCAGCTTCAACAGCGAGGCCATGCAGGTACTACGAGGGCATGATGTGGTTCTCTTCCCCGACCTCAAGGCAACGGGTGAATGGCGGTGCAAAGCCAAGATGCTACAGTCCATTTGTAAATCTGCCACCTGTTCCGATCTGTTGGAGAAGATGGCGACCGATGAACAGCGTAGTCGGGGACTGGACATCGCCGACTTCCTCCTGATGGAAGATACACCGCAGATGATTCTACAGAAGATGATAGAACTCAATCCCGCGTTACAGACCTTCATCGACACCTTTGAACTCGAACTGGTAGATGCAGGAAAGATGGAATGAAGGAGGCACAACGGACAGCTCGCTGTTCCATGAAAATGGGGTTGTAAAATCCCGTAGCTTATTAGGGCATTTTCACCACCTCCGCTTCGCGTCCGGCAGTCAAAAAGCCCATAAACCGAGGATACTCCTCAGGCTCCGGGTATGCCTTCGGCTGTCTAACGGGATTTTACAACAAGAATAACAATAAAATAACGAACAGATATGAGCAATACACAATACGCTGTCTGCCACCTGCAGCGTGGCAGCGGTAATGACAGTGGAATGTCATGCCATATAGAAAGAAAGGATGCCAAGGGAAAGGTTTATGTGCCGGTCAATGCCGACGCAGACCGGACACATCTCAACCGTGAGTTGGTCAGATTTTCCGATGGCGTGTCCAATCGCACCGAGGCGATACAGCGCCGCATCGAGACCGTCGGGCTGCGCCGCAAAGTCAGCAAGAACCAGACAAAGGCAATACGCGTAATGCTGACCGGAACACATGAACAGATGATGAAAATT
>NZ_FR885305.1:0-11034 GCF_000436315.1 Parabacteroides sp. CAG:2
TCTTCCACCTCCTCGATCTGTATCTTGATACCTCCGCTATTGATGATATTATCTTTCCTTCCGATAATGGCGAAACTCCCGTCCGGCAGCAGGCGGGCGACATCGTTCGTCACCAGCCGCTCGTCGCAAACCAATGGGGCGTCTATCACCAAGGTATTGTCCGGCGACAAGGATAACGTCACCGAGGGGAAGGGATGGTAATAGGGCGAGGCTTCCGGCCCGTTCAGCCGGCGCAGGGCGACGTGAGACAGCGTCTCCGTCATTCCGTAGGTGGAATAAACCGTGTTTGGCATCTGCCGTATCTCCTGTTCCAAGGCCGCGTCGATCGCCCCGCCGCCGATAATCAGGATATCCGTTTGCTCCAGCCGCTTACGTTCCTCGGGTACTCGCAACGTATTGTAAACCTGCAAAGGAATCATGGCGGCAAAGCGCAGGGGCGTATCCCCCCAATCCGCCAACGGGTGTCCGGAGGGTTCGCACACCTCCAGATCCAGTCCGGCGTATAGGGAGCGGACCACCATCATCTTTCCGGCTATATAGCGTAGGGGCATACATAACAAGGCCTTGTCGCCCTTCTTAAGCCCCAGATAATCGCAGGTAAGCCGGGCGCTGTTCAGCATCCGGTCCTTGCGTACTCGCATCCGCTTGGGCGTACCGGTGGAGCCAGAGGTCTGGACTTCCAGAAAAGGGGAGGGATCGTGCCATTCAGCTAAGAATGCCTGTAAATCTTCTTGTATCGGCATAGGTCAAAGGTCGTTGGTGAACCAGATGGTGTCTCCTTTTCGTTGGATCAACTTATGTTTATCGTCCTTGAAAATCTCGCCGGTTCCCAGACCTTGCGGTAGCGGGTTACCTAGCGTGGCGCACCATTGGGCGATAGCGTTCAGTCCGATTTGCGATTCCAGAGCGGAGGTGACCCACCATTTAGGTTGTTCAGGGGTACTCCCTAAGATAGTTTCCGCTAAGTGAACCCATTCCGTGCATCCGGCGATACCTCCGTGGAGGGAAGGCTTTAATATAATGTATTGGGGATGGATCGTTTCCAACAACCGCCGTTTCTCGTCCGGGGCGTTACAGCCGATCAGTTCCTCGTCGAGAGCGATGGGAAGGGGTGACTCTGCCGCAAGGCGTGCCATCTCTTCCAACTGCCCGGCAAGGATAGGCTGCTCGATGGAATGCAAGTCCATCTCGGCGAGCCGCTTCAGTTTGTCCATCGCCTCCGAGGGTGTGAAAGCGCCGTTGGCATCTACCCGAAGCTCTATTTCCTTGGCAGAGAAATGCGCACGGATGTGTTTCAATAAAGAGAGTTCCCGGTCGAAATCGATAGCGCCGATCTTCAGCTTGACGCAGCGGAAGCCCTCCTTCATCTTTTCCTCTACCTGTTCCAGCATGTACTTATAATCGCCCATCCAGATCAGTCCGTTGATGGGGATGCCCGCCTGCCCCTGCGAGAAGGGCGTGTCGTAATGCCGCCAACCGCCCTGTTCATAATGGCGCATGGCCGTCTCCAGCCCGAAAAGGATGGATGGGTAATGGCGCAAAGATTCGGTGTCAACATATCCCTTCTGTTCCAGATTGAGGCAAGCCTTGGATAACGTGATCTCGTAATCCACTCCATAATCGCAACTGAGATCCGGCAGGGGGGCACATTCTCCGATACCAATAACCGAGGGTTCGTCTTCCTTACGGATTCGGACCTCCCACAATTTCCGGGTCGTGTAAACACCCCGTGAGGTTCCTGCCGGTCGCTTGAAAGTCAAGCACCGGGGAACCACCTCAATCCTATATAACCTCTCCTTTACCATTCATTCTTAATTATTCATTATTCATTCTCAATCCCCCTACGGGAATTTCGGGTAATCCTCGAAGCGGGGACGGCGTTTCTCCAAGAATGCCTTACCGCCTTCCTGCGCCTCGTCCGTCATATAGTAAAGCATGGTAGCGTCTCCGGCCAACTCCTGTATACCGGCCTGTCCGTCCAACTCGGCGTTTAAGCCCGCCTTGATCATGCGCAAAGCCAACGGGCTAAGCAACATCATCTCCTCGGCCCATTGAACGTACTCGTCCTCTAATTTATCCAAGGGGACTACCTTATTTACCAGACCCATATCCAAAGCCTCCTGCGCATTGTACTTGCGGCATAGGAACCAGATCTCACGGGCCTTTTTCTGTCCGACCACACGGGCGAGGTAAGAAGAGCCGAACCCGGCGTCGAAGCTACCCACACGAGGACCAGTCTGTCCGAAGATAGCGTTCTCGGAAGCGATCGTAAGGTCGCAAACCACGTGCAATACGTGTCCGCCGCCGATAGCGAAAGCATTCACGGCGTCCGCCGCCGATAGCGAAACCATTCACGGCCGCCATGACGGGTTTCGGGAGAGAGCGGATCTGCTTTTGTACGTCCAATACGTTCAAGCGAGGTACGCCGTCTTTACCCACGTAGCCGCCACGTCCTTTCACGTTCATATCGCCTCCCGCGCAAAAGGCCGTATCTCCGGCTCCTGTCAGAACGACTACGTTAATGTCCGGGCGTTCCCGGCAGATGTAAAAGGCGTCGCTCATCTCCGTGGTCGTAGTCGGGGTAAAAGCGTTGCGATACCGTTCCCGGTTGATCGTAATGCGGGCGATGCCGTTGTAGAAATCAAATAAGATCTCCTCGTATTCCTTGATGGTTGTCCATTCTCTTTTCGTTTCCATATATTATATGTTTTGTGCTTGGGATGAATTTTTTAGTTGATGATAATATTCCTTGAGCAATCGTACGTCTTCCGCTTTGTCCGTGAAAACCTCCATGAATAGGGGATGTTCGCTCGGTTGCTCTGTTTGGGTAAAGGCGCTCATCGCCGCTGCCAACTCCTCGGCATTATGGACAGCGGAGTAGGAGAATCCCCTTTCCGTGGCCCATCCCTCCGCAGAGGTCTGGTGGGAGGCGGTGACGTAACGGTGCGTACGTTCGTTCATCTTGAATCCCGGCAAGGCTTGGAAGATCTCGCCACCTCCGTTGTTCAAGAGCAGGATGCGAAGGTTATTGTGCAAGTTACCGTTCCACAACGCGTTCATATCATAGAAGAAACTAAGATCGCCTATAACGATAAAGTTTAGTTTTTGCGAGGCCGAGGCGTATCCGATGGCCGTAGACAAGGAGCCTTCGATCCCGCTCGTACCTCGGTTACAACAAACCTCAACCGTCTCGGGTACGGTGTACAATTGTGCGTAACGTACGGTGGAGCTATTCCCCAGATGCAAGGCCGATTCAGCCGGAAGCGAGCGTATCAAACCGCCGATCGCCGCCATTTCGGAGTAAGCGAACTCCGGCTCCGGCAGGTTCCGGGATTTGTATTCCCAAGCCTTCGGATATTCAATCTGCCTATTCTCCAGCATATAAGCGATTTTCTCCAGAAACTCGAAAGGGTCCATCTCGATCACCGTGGTCAGGCTACCGAATAAATCCGCTACCTCTCCATCCAATGAGACATGCCAATGCTCCTTAGGCGGGTGTTTCCGCAAAAACTCTTTCAGCCGCTTGGAGACAATATGGCCACCGTAGGTGATTACGAGCTCGGGAACTAGCTTCTCTTTTTCCTCCTCCGGGGTAGCATACAGGATAGCGTCGAAATTCTTGATCGGTAATCCCGGTACGATACGGTTGCCGATGTGCTCGGAGAGCCAAGTGAAATGTTTGTATAGTAACTTACATATTTTCTTCTCGAAGAGATAGATCAAGCTCATTTGTCCCGCTATCATCATCCGCTTGCTATATTTGTTCAAGCGCTCGATCAGGTCATCATATTTCCGGTCGTACACGTTCAAGCCTTGATAACGGGTGATTACCCGTACCTTCGGCAATTCGGGTGTCGTGAACTGAAATAAAGGCTCGGAGATCGGAACGTTGATATGCACCGGTCCTTTGCCGTGGTGGTTCAGTTCCAACAACGCTTCGTTGATCAATCGATTACAATACCATTCATCTTGATCCGTATGTATTTCCGGTAGCTGCACCGACTTCTTTACCAGCGAGCCGAACACCCCGGGTTGCGGCAAAGTCTGTCCGTCCATTTGCCCGATCCATGCGGCGGGGCGGTCGGCGGATATCACGACAAGCGGAACTTTCTGATAGAAAGCCTCCGCTACCGCCGGATGTATATTCAGCAAGGCCGTGCCCGAGGTACAGCAAACAGCCGCCGGCTTACCTCCGTGCAACGCTAGCCCTACGGCAAAGAATCCCGCGCTTCGTTCATCCGTCACGGAATGGCAATTGAAGAACGAATGGTTTGCCAATGTGTGCACAATCGGAGAGTTCCGGCTTCCCGGACATAGCACGATATTACTTACGCCGTGCTCTATCAGCAAGGCTACCAATTGAAGGATGTTCTTTTTATCGCTATACATTATATGATATAAAATTATAAATTACCTACTATTCTCCGCATTGTATCTAATTTATCCTCTGTCTCCTGCCACTCATCCTCTAGCTGCGAGGCCGCCAACAGACCGCCTCCGGCATACAACGTAAAGGTTTGGGGGAGGATATTCATGCAACGGAGGTTTACGTACAGATCTGTTTTGCCTTTGGGATCCAGCCAACCGATGAAACCGGAGTAATAGCTACGATCGTACCCCTCATGCTCGATGATGAAGTGATAAGCTTCCTCCTTGGGAAGACCGCAAACGGCGGGAGTAGGGTGCAATAGTTGAAGCACGTCACCCAACTTCTCGGAATCCGGCAAGGAGAAGAAGAAATCGCTTTTCAGGTGGGAAACCTCTCCGGCCCGGGCTGAATAAGGCCCCTTCTCCTCGGGAGTAATCCCCAAGGTGGACAGCTGGCGGCGTATATAGGAGGCGACTAATTGCTGTTCTCTCCAATTCTTATGATCCCAGCTTTTCGGTAATTTCCCGTCTCGTAAGGATTGGGTTCCGGCCAAAGCTACCGTTTGCCAGTCGCCTTTCTCGCCGGATAACAAGATTTCCGGTGTCCCACCCATCCAAGTTCCGGTTTCCGGGGTATGGCAAAGGTAGACATAGGAGCGGATATATCGTTTTTCTGCGGCAAAGAATGCCTTGCCGGGTGAGAAAGAGGGATCTTTCCGGATCGTTTTGCTACGGGATAGGACTAGTTTATCTTGGCTTCCTTTTAGCAAAGGGTTGGTAAACAGGGAGAAATGGTAAGCATATCGTTCCTTCTCCTCGGATTCGGACGGGATTTCGATTTCATTCGAAAGGAATTCGTTTTTCTCTCGAGAGAAATCCCAATCGGATTCGGAGGGGATTTCAAAGCAATCCGGTTGGATTAAAACGATAGGTCGTTCCGCTGTCACCTGAAACGGAGCGATTACAAAACCGCTCCGTTCATTTAAGTCTTTTATGTCGTATAATAGGCAAGGAGAGCCGGCGCTTTGCATCCTGAAATGGAGCCTATCCTCACCAGGAATACGCCAAATAGCGAAACTCCGACCTTGCTTGATCAACGTGTCTATTATTTCGTAAGAATCTCTTGGAATCATTTCTTCTTTAGTATGCTATTGATTACCCGTACCGAGGAAACCAGTTTGTCGGTAGAGGTGAATATGTCTACGTTCCACACATGGGATGAACGGCCTTTGTGGATAATCGTCCCGACGGCACGTACCGTGTCTCCCTCGTGGGCGGACGACATATGGCTGCCGCTAACTTGCATGCCGACTACCATCTCGTCCGGTTTCGCCAGAATCATGGAACCTAGTCCGGCCACGGTCTCTGCCAAAGCCAGCGTAGCGCCTCCGTGCAAGATACCGAAAGGCTGGCGGGTCCGTTCGTCTACAGGCATGGTCGCTTCCACACGATCCTCGGACGCATAGGTATATTGGATGCCTAGATTACCCATTAAGGCATGTTTGGCCCGTGCGTTTAGTTGATCTAACGGAACCTCTGTGGGTTTGATCGTGGCAAGGATCGCTTTCTCGATCGCTGCCGCCACACCTTCCATATTATTGGGTAAGGTCGTGAAATCGGCACAAGCCTTTACGGAATCGCGTGCGTTACCCATCGCCACGCCGGTACCGGCTAATTGAAGCATGGATACGTCGGCCACGCCATCACCGATAGCGACAACCTCTTCGGTTGTGATATTCAGCATCTCCATCAATACCGCCAACGTATTTCCCTTATTGATGAAATGAGGAGCTACCTCCAAGAAATAGTCCTCGGAGCGGAAAGCTTCCAATACCCCGTCCAGACGTTTCTTCCAATGATTTTCGAGACCCACTAGATTGTTCTCGTCATCGCTGGTAAGAATACACTTACAGGGTGCGAAATCCACCGCTTCCGGGAAATTCTCCACACCGATGATGCGCATCTTATTGAGTTCGGCCTCCTCTTGGACATGTTTGTTTTCCGGGCTATCGGTCAGGATATAGTCCTTGTGATACGTGAAGATAGCAAAACCATTTTCCTTCGCCTTCCGGTTCAAATAAGGAATCATGGCCGGATCGATTCGTTTCTCGAACATCAATTCTCCGGTCTGGGCATTGATGATCTGACCTCCGTTATAAGATAATATGAAACCACCGTAATGATTCAATTCAAGAGCCTCCGCTAAGGGTTGAACCCCGTTGGTGGGTCGGCCGGATGCCAATACAACATGAACTCCCATCTGCTGAGCCTTTAACAAGGCGGCATGGGTCCGGGGAGTTATCTCTTTCTTGTCGTTAAGCAACGTCCCATCTACGTCTAAGACTAATAATTTGTACTTCATGGCGTCTTATTTTTATGGTTTAGAATACAAATATACATAAAATAGTTGATAGTTAGAAGACATTTCCATGAAAGGAATTTACGTATATCGGCGCAAGCTCACGCCTATACTGGCGTAGTCCTACGGCACTACTGGTATAGGCGTATGCCGGTATAGGCATTGGCCTGTGTCGATACTGGTGTAAATGTCTCTGAAAAAACACGTACGTGTTCTCGCGAAAACATGTACATGTTTTTCGGAAAATACGTACGTGTTTTTTTTCAAAGCAATTCTTGGATGAAACGAGCCACTCCATCCTCATCGTTCGTGTATTGGGTGATGCGGTCGGCATTGGCCTTGACAGGGGGCTGGGCGTTGGCCATAGCGACTCCCAATCCGGCGAAACGGATCATGGATACGTCATTGAAACCGTCGCCGATAGCGATCACTTCCTCCTGTTTTATCCGGGTTCGCTCTAGTAAGCGGGATAATGAGGCGGCTTTGTCGATGCCTTTGGGGACAAGCTCCAGATAGAATGCCTCGGAACGATATACGTTGATACGTTTCCCTAATTCTTGGCGGAGCTTCTCTTCCAACGGTACCAACATCTCCGGTTCGCCTACCACCAAGCATTTATCGGCTGGCTGATGCAAATCCCGCAGAAAATCGTCGGTAGCCTTGATCTTCATTTTGGTTAAGAAAGATTCGTATTGTACGTATTTATTTTCCGGATGCTCGCTTAAGATATATTTACCGTTGTAGGAAAGGATAGCCAGTCCCGCTTCTTTGGAGCGGTTGTATAAAACAGGTACGATATCGGGTGGCAAAGCCTGTTCGAAAAGTACTTTGTCTGTCATCAAGTCGATCACCTTACCGCCGTTGAAGGAAAGGATAAAACCACCATATTGCTTTATGTTCAGTTCCTCGGCTAAAGGCACGATACCGTAGGTGGGCCGGCCGGAGGCTAAGACCAGATGCAATCCTTTTTCCTGCGCTTGCAGAAGGGTTTCCCTCGTAAACGGGGTGATCTCTTTTTTACTGTTTGTCAGTGTACCGTCTAAATCCAGTACCAATAATTTATAGTTCATGCTCTTGTTTCGTGTTGATCGTGATTATTTTACCTCTTTGGGAGATATAATTATAGAGTTCTTTATAAAATGCGTGCCGGGTAAGGGTGGAAGCGTCTCCCAAGATCATCAGTTTCATACGGGCACGGGTGATCGCTACGTTCATGCGCCGCAAGTCGTTCAAGAAGCCTATCTTTCCATCCTCGTTGGCCCTTACCAAACTGATCAAGATGACATCGCGTTCTTGCCCTTGGAAACCGTCAACGGTGTGTACGGTGATCAGTCTGCGTAAAGGCTTGAAGAAAGCGTCTTGTTTGATCAATTTACGGATGTATTGTACCTGCGCCTTATAAGGGGAGATCAATCCGAAGTCGATATTCTCTTCCAGCACTCTCTCCTTGGATATTTTCTGTATATAGGAGCGTAATTGTTCCACGAGCAATTCCGCCTCTTGCCTGTTGACGCGGCTCATGGTCTCTTCTCTCGTATTTTCCGTGAAATCGCACTTGGACGTATCGAACCATACGATGGGAGTGTCCAGTCGCAAGATTCCCCGCCCACTTACCTCGGGAGCGGATTCGAGTTCGTTATGATAGAACCATTGGGAGGAGAAGCGCATGATATCCTCGTGCATACGATATTGGATCTTCAGGAGAGAGACCGTTTCCGGTTTCGTGTGGGCTATCTTTTGCATCAAGGTACGTCCTAAGCCTTCTCGTTCCGCTTCTATACATTTAATAGTAGGGGGCAATTGGTGATGATCGCCCGCTAGTATGACCCGGTCTGCCTTGCCGATCGCTATCCAGCAAGCGGCTTCCAAGGCTTGGGCGGCCTCATCGATAAACAAGGTCGTGAAGTGCCGGTTCATCATGACCCGGTTTGCGGAGCCAACCAAGGTGCAAGCGACAACACGAGCCTCGTCGAACAGCTCTGTATCGATCTTGACTTCCAGTTCGGTCGCCCGGAATTTCAAACGGGAGAGGCGGTTTCGGATCGTATCCCGTTCCTCCCGGCTTTTCTTTCGCATATTGGATTGTATATCCCGTACCGCTTTCCGGATGCTCCATAACTCGGGATAATCCGGATGCGATTCGAAACGGCGTTCATATGTGAAAGAGAGCATCTTGTCATTGATACGAGTGGGGTTCCCGATGCGCAGGACGTTAATGCCTCTATCTACCAGTTTCTCCGAGATGCAGTCTACGGCGGTATTACTTTGAGCGCAAACGATCACTTGATTCTCCCGGTGAAGGGTCTCGTAAATGGCTTCCACCAAGGTGGTTGTTTTCCCGGTTCCGGGAGGGCCGTGTACGATAGATACTTGTTTCGCTCCCAATACCTTATTTACGGCTTCTTCCTGAGAACGGTTCAACCAAGGGAAGCGGATCGGGAATAATTCCCGCTGTCCCGGTTTTTCCTGCCCCAGCAATACATCCCTAAGATGAGAGAGTTGGTTGTTTTTTGCCCGCATCACGTCCGAGAGAGCGGAAAACATCGTTTTATAGCTGGTCTCGTCGAAGTAGAGTTGCACGCCGAGATCATTGCTTTTTCCTTGTATATCCATCAAGGCGGAAGGAGTGGGGAGAACTATCACCATCCGGTCCTCTTGCACGTAGCTGATCGTGGCGGAGAAATCCAGATACTTAAATTTACCACTGATATCTGCCGTAAAGAAGCAAACCGGGCGCCCGTACTCAAAATTATGCTCGATCTCCCGGCCTTCTGTCCTTTCGATCTCGATCACCAATTGGTTTAAGGAGTTATAATAACTGCGTCCCGGAGTGACCGGATACCAACAGAGGCCCTGCGCCACTCGTTTTCGCAAACCCGTACGCTCGGATTGCTGTCGGTATGTTTCCTTCTCATATTCATATTCTTTCTGCAGGAGATCATATTGATGTTGCAAATCTACAAGCGGCGATGAAATTCCCATTCCTTTTTCAATTCTATTAATCGGATAAATACAGCCCGGGCGTTCTATGTCCCGAAGTAGGCGACAAAAGTACTAAAATTATCGTTCCGTACCCAAGTTGCGGTAAGTAAAGAAAAAGAATACCGCTAACGTTGGTAGTGTCTATAAAATTCCTAATTTTGTACGAAAACTAATATCATAAAAAAATGAATGAGAACGATGCTTTTTATAACGCATTAATAGATGTAGCTGCTTGGGATAAAGAGAATACCTTAGATCGTTTTATGAATAGTGATAGCCTCTTCAAAAAGTTTCTATATAAATTTATTACTACAGACGGTTCGTATGTGAAATTACGGAGCTCTTTAGTAGAGCGGGATTTGGAGAATGCCAAGCTATATTCGCATACCTTGAAAGGGATAGCCGCTAATTTAGGTCTGGTAAATCTATTCGATGTATCGAATAATATACTATCGCTGTTGAGAGAAGGGAATCTGGAAGAAGCGTTGCGTTATGAAGATGCATTGGGAAAACAATACGATGCCTTGCGAGATATCGTTGTTGAGTTTTGTTCTTAATCTATTGTATATTAACTATCTAATTCTAAATAAAGACTATCAGTATGGATACTATCATAAAAACTCAAATTATAGATTTGATTCACAGGGAGGTAATCCCTGCTATCGGATGTACGGAACCTATTGCCGTGGCTTTGGCGGCCGCAAAAGCGGCGGAAGTGCTGGGGCGTAAGCCAGAGAAGATAGAGGTTTATCTGAGCGCCAATATCCTGAAGAATGCCATGGGAGTAGGAATCCCGGGGACTGGCATGGTGGGGTTGCCTATCGCTATCGCTTTGGGATCGATCATCGGTAAGTCCGCTTATGGGCTAGAGGTGCTGAAAGACTTGACTCCGGAGGGATTGAAAGAAGGTAAGGAAATGGTCTGCAAGAAATGTATCAGTATAGACCTAAAAGAGAATGTAGATAAACTTTATATCGAAATTATAAGTTCTGCAGGGAACGATCGTTCAAGGGTGATCATTTGCCATGAGCATACCCATATAATATATGTAGAGAAAAACGGGGAGGTATTGACTGATTTACGTACGGCAAACGCTTCTGGCGAGGAAGTATGTGAGAATAAGGATTTACGTCTTTCTTTCTCTATGGTCTATGAGTTTGCCATGGAAATGCCATTGGATGAGATTCGTTTTATTTTAGAAACGGCCGAGTTGAATAAGAAAGCTGCCCAAGCTTCCATGAAAGGCAATTACGGACATACCGTAAGCAAGACAGTCTCGGGTGCTTTCGGCCGTAAGTTCATGGGAGATTCCGCTTATACGCATA